>JAISDE010000094.1 GCA_031265035.1 Peptococcaceae bacterium
AAAACCAAACTGGCGGCTATTCTTCTCACCCTGTTGTTTGTCACCGGTGTTTTGGCGGCCTGCGGCGGCAGCGCCCCTCCCACCACCGGCACGACCACGACGCCGCCGGCTAGCGGCGGGGACACTACCACCCCGGCCGCGACCACACCGGCGGTGCCCGAGCCCAAGGTATTCCGCTTCTACAACACGATTGAGTTGCCCAGCCTGAACACCCATGATGTGGTCGAGACCCATATCGACGACATCATGCAGTATCTGGCCGGCCGGCTCTACCGCCGCTATCCCGACGCCGACGGCAGGGGCTTCACCTGGGGACCCGACCTGGCCGACGGGATGCCGGAGCAGATCGACGACTACACCTGGCGGATCAAGGTTCGTAAGGACGCTACCTGGTCCAACGGCGAGGCCATCGACGCCAACAGCTTCATGTACTCCTTCAAAATGCTGTTGGATCCCATCATGGCCAACCGCAACGCCGACGGCGTAGCCGTCAGCGCCATCACCATCGTCAACGCCCAGGAATACGCCCGGCAGGCGGGCGAGGGCCAGCCGGCGGTAGACTGGGAAGACGTGGGTATCAAGCAGATCGACGACTACACCATTGAGATCACCACCAGGGATCCCAATACCGTGGACAATGTCTGCGACGGGATGAGCACCCGGGGCGCTTTCCCCGTGAATGAGGGTTACTACGAGGCGGGGATGAACGCCGAGCGCACCGACACCAGCTACGCCAACGACGCCGCCAGCTTTATCGGCAGCGGCCCCTATACCCTCACCAGCTGGGAGTACGGCTCCAAATATGTCCTCGCCAAAAGGCCGGATCACTGGCTGGCGGACAAGTTCCATTACGACTCGGTGGAGTGGTACATGATCCCGGAGGCCAACGCCCAGATCGAGTTGTGGGAAAAGGGCGAGTTGGAGTATCTGCGGCCCCTCACAGACACCATCGGCACCTATATCGACGATCCCCGCATGCATCAGTATGACACGCTTTATGTCTACCATGTGGATCTCAACGGCAAAAACCCCAGCAACCCCCTCAGCGGTATCCTGGAGTACCGCAAAGCTCTCTACCACGCCATAAATCGGAAGACCCTGGGCTGGGATGTCTTCGGTTATATGAAGGGCAGCGGCACTTACGTCAACGGCCAGGCCGGCATCCTCAGCCCCGACGGGCTGACCTACCGGGAGTCCACCCAAGGCCAGGCGGTCACCCAGATGGTCGAGTCCTGGGGTCCCGACGCCGACAACCCGGGGTACAATCCTGAGTTGGCCCGGGAGTACTTGGCCAAGGCCTACGAGATCGCCGGCCTCCCCGATGACGCGGTGGTCACCGTGATTTTCGCTCACGACGAGGAAGACTATAATCGGGCCACGGGCGAGTACCTGCAGGAGGAGTTCAACAAGATTTTTGAGGGCAAGATCAAGCTGGATCTCGTCCTCCACGCCGGCATGAGCGGCACCGACTTCAAGAAAACCGGCGACGACAAGTGGGATCTAGCGCCCAACGAGTGGCAGCGTACAGGCGCCCGTTACTTCCCCTACCAGGTGTTCTTCTACTACACGGAGCGGCATTATCCCACCGGCCCCAACAATTACTACGTCGAGGCCTTTGAGGATCAGTACGACATAGCCGACGCCTCCGATCTGAAGGCCGATTACGGCAAGATGCTGGACGAGACCAAGAAGCTGGAGGAGATGTACCTGGATTATGTGATTCATATCCCGCTGGTGCAGGACATCCGCTATGAGCTGTTTTCCGACAAGGTGAAGCTGCCTATGGAGATTTGGATGCCCGGCATCAACTGGGGCGAGCAGTACGGCGATATCGTTCAATAATAGCCCGCGACCAGCCGCCGAAACACGCGTGAAATAGATATACAATGGGTGTGCCGCCGGGCTCGGCGGCACACCCATTGCCTAGATATGGGGGGATGAAATGCTCAAATATATTCTGGGGCGATTCGGCGCCATGCTGCTGACCTTGTTTTTGGTCATGACCTTATCCTTTTTGATCATCCGCCTGATGCCCATGAGCCTCTTTGAGAATCCCGAGGTTGATCCCGTGATTCAAAAGCTTTTGGAGGCGGAAATGCACCTGGACAAGCCGATGGTGGTGCAGTATTATTACTTCGTCAAGGGGATCGTGACGGAGGGGGATTTTGGCCGCTCGGTAAAAATCCGCCCGGGCATGGAGGTTTTTAAGGTTTTGGCCTCGAAGATCCGCCCCACGGTGCTGCTCAACGTGCTTTCCCTGGTGATCGCCATTCCCCTGGGCATCATCGCGGGCACCGTGGCGGCGTTGAGAAATAATAAGCTGACGGATACAATTATCTCCTTTTTGGTGGTAATTTTTATCTCCGTGCCTTCCTTCGTGTTCGCCTCCTTGCTGCAATACGCGTTTACCTTCCTGTGGCCGCTTTTCCCCACTCTGTATGACCCCGCGGCGCCCAACCTGGCCGCCACCCTTCATTCCCTGGCCATGCCCATCATCGCCCTGGCGCTCAACCCCATCGCCACCATCGCGCGCTATCTGCGGGGCGAGCTGATCGAGACCATGAGCTCGGAATACCTGCTCCTGGCCCGCACCAAGGGCTTGACCCGGGCTCAGGCCACCGTGCGCCACGCCTTCAGAAATTCCCTGGTACCCATCTTCAACGCTATCATCCCGCTGATCACCGCCATTATGGGCGGCTCTATGGTGGTGGAAAAGATCTTCGCCGTGCCCGGCATCGGCGGTCAGTTGATCGAGTCCATCCTGGCCGGCGATCATTTTCTCACGGTGGCGGGCCTGATCTATTATTCGGCGGTATCGCTGGCCACTATCCTGATCGTGGATATTTCTTACGGCCTGATTGACCCCCGCATCAGGGTAGGAGGGACAAAATAATGCTTGATCCACACAACCTCCCCGACGAGATCCGGGATTTGCCCGATGCCGGGTTTGAGCTGGCTCAGACAGGCGAGATCAAAGACGAGGTCTTTCACACCAAGCCCATCGGCTTTTATCGGGACGCCCTGCAGCGCCTGCGGAAAAGCAAGGCGTCTATGGTGTCTTTCTGGATCATCGTGATCATCATCCTGCTGGCGCTGATCGTGCCCAATATTACCGGCTACACCTACATGGAGCAGGATACGTCCAAAAAAAATCTGCCGCCCAAGATCCCCGGCCTGGAGAGCCTGGGTATCGCCGACGGCTCCCAGATTTTGACCAACCGGCGCCGGGACAGCCTAGACAACCCGGATCGCTTCCCCGAGGGATCGGTGATCCGGATCGTCCGGGAGTACGAGCTTAGCGGTGTCCCCGTGGTGGACGTGATGGTGGATTACTATACTTTCGTCGGGGTCGACGACGACGTGTACCATTGGATGGGGACGGACTATCTGGGCCGGGATCTTTGCACCCGGCTATTTCAGGGGACCCGGGTCTCCCTGCTTATCGCCTTTTTCGCGGTGCTGATCCGCATCGTCATCGGCGTCATCTACGGCGCCATCGCGGGTTATTACGGCGGCAAGGTGGATTTCGCCATGATCCATTTCGCCGAGGTGATGGACGGCCTGCCTTACGTGGTGGTCACGATTTTGTTTATGATCCTCCTGGGGGCGGGGATGTTCTCCATTATCCTGGCTATGACGGTCACCGGCTGGATCGGCACCTCCCGCCTGATCCGCGCCCAGTTTTACCGCTTCAAGGGCCGGGAATACGTGCTGGCGGCCCGCACCCTGGGCGTGACCGACCGCAAGCTGATTTTCCGGCACATCCTGCCTAATACCATTGGCCCGCTGATCACCAAGGCCATGATCGAGATCCCCGGCGCCATTTTTTCCGAGGCGTTCCTGGCCTATATCGGCCTGGGGATCAAGCCGCCCAACCCCTCTATCGGCATTTTGCTGTCCAACGGGCAAAGCGTGCTGCTCCAGTACCCTTATCAGACCCTTTTTCCGGCCGTTTTGATTTCCGTGCTCATGGTAGCGTTCAACCTGTTCGCCAACGGGCTGCGGGACGCCCTTGACCCTACCAGAAGGGGGGAGGATTGAGATCATGCCCAAGCAACAAAACGACACTACTGGCAATAGCGCTATTGCCAACGATATTATTTTAAAGGTGGCCGACCTCCGGGTTTCCTTCCGGGCTTATGGCGGCCGGGTGCAGGCGGTGCGGGGCATCAGCTTCGACCTCAAGCGGGGGGAGACGGTGGCCATCGTGGGCGAGTCCGGCTCCGGCAAATCCGTCAGTGTCAAGACCGTCATGGGCATCCTCCCCGGCAACGCCATCATTGAGAGCGGCGAGGTTCGCTATGGTGGCATGGACTTGACCAAGGTCAGCGAGGAAAAATTTCATGAGATCCGGGGCAACCGGATCGGCCTGATTTTCCAGGACCCACTGTCAGCCCTGAACCCTATCATGAAGATCGGCAAGCAGATCACCGAGACGCTGCGTCTCGCCAAAAAGATGAGTGGGGAGGAGGCCCGGGCCAAGGCCATCGAGCTGATGGCGGCCGTGCATATCCCCGACCCCCAGCGTCGGTTCAATCAGTATCCCTTTCAGTTCTCGGGGGGGATGCGGCAGCGTATCGTCATCGCCATCGCCCTGGCGGGGGACCCGGAGATCCTGATCTGCGACGAGCCTACCACGGCCCTGGATGTCACCGTTCAGTCCAAAATCCTGGAATTGATCAACGAGATCAAGCGGGAACGGCATCTGTCCGTGATCTTCATTACCCACGATCTGGGCGTGGTGGCCAATATGGCGGACAGGGTCAACGTGATGTACGCCGGCAAGATCGTCGAGGCCGGCACCACCGAGGAAATCTTCTTTTCCCCGGCCCATCCTTATACCTGGGCGCTGCTCAGCTCCATGCCCGATTTGCAGACCAAGGAGCGGCTGCAGGCGATTCCCGGCGCGCCGCCCAACATGATCTACCCGCCGGCGGGGGACGCTTTCGCCCGGCGCAATCCCTACGCCCTGAAGATCGACATGGAGAAGGAGCCGCCTTATTTCAGGCTCTCCGACACCCATTACGCCGCCACCTGGCTGGCTCATCCCAAGGCTCCCAAGGTGGAGATGCCGGCGGTGCTCAGGGCCCGCATTGACCGAATGAAAAGGAGTGGCATGTTAAATGGCTGATACACCCTATCTGCTGGAGGCGCGGAACCTTTGCCAGCATTTCGCGTCCGGCCGGGGCGGCAAAAGGCTGACGGTGAAGGCGGTAGACGATGTCAGCTTTGGCGTTCGGCCGGCGGAGATATTCGGTCTGGTGGGGGAGTCGGGCTGCGGCAAAACCACCACGGGACGAACTATTATCCGCCTGTACGACCCTACCTCGGGCACGGTCACCTTCGACGGCCGGGAAATTTCCGGCGGCATGACCCGGGGACTCAGGCGTTATCTGACCGACAATATCGCTATGATCTTTCAGGATCCCATCGAGTCCCTGAATCCCCGCATGACCGTGGAGGAAATCGTCGGCGAGGGGCTGACGATCCGGGGTGTCAAGGACAAAGCCGAGGTGCGCCGCCGGGTGGTGGAAATGCTGGGCAAGGTGGGGCTGACCAACGAGCACGCCACCCGGTATCCCCATGAGTTTTCCGGCGGCCAGCGGCAGCGCATCGGCATCGCCCGGGCCATTATCACCCATCCCAAAATGATTATCGCCGACGAGCCGGTGTCGGCCCTGGATGTCTCCGTCCAGGCCCAGGTTATCAACCTGCTCAACGACCTCAAAGAGGAGATGGGGCTGACCATCCTCTTTATCGCCCACAACCTCTCGGTGGTCAAGTATTTCTCCGACCGGATCGGCGTGATGTATTACGGCCATCTGGTGGAGATCGCCAGGGGGGACGATCTGTACGCGAAGCCCCTGCATCCCTACACCCGGGCCTTGCTGTCTGCTATACCGGAGCCAAATCCCCTGACGGAGAAGACCCGGCGGCGGATCGACTACGACCCGGAGCGGGATCACAAAGAGGACTATTTCAGCGGCAACCCCGTGATGACGGAGATAGAGCCGGAGCATTTTGTCTACTGCACGCCTTCCGAGCTGGAGCTGTATCGGGATCAGGTGAGGGGGAAAGCCGATGCTTGATTTGTTGAGTCGGGATCAAGTAAGGGGGAAAGCCGATGCTTGATTTGCTGAGTCGGGATCAAGTGAGTGGGAAAGCCGATGCTTGATTTGTTGAATCGGGATCAAGTGAGGGGGAAAGCCGATGCTTGATTTGCTGAGTCGGGATCAGGTGAGGGGGAAAGCCGATGCTTGATTTGCTGAATCGGGATCAGGTGAGGCCGATGAGGCCGATAGGTTTGTTTGATTCCGGGTTGGGCGGGCTGTCGGTGCTACGGGCGCTGGAAAAGCGGCTGCCGGCGGCGGATTATCTTTATTTCGGCGATACGGCTCGGGTTCCTTACGGCGGCCGGCCCCCGGAGGAAATACTCCGTTTCACCCTGGAGATAGGGCAGTGGTTTTCCCGGCGGGGCTGCGGGATGCTGCTGGTGGCTTGCAATACCGTCAGCGTCCTGGGACTGGGGCCTTTGGCCGACGCCATCGCGCCGATCCCGGTGTATGGGATGGTTGACGCCGTGCTGGCCGCCGCGCTGGCGGCCGCGGCCGGTGGGCCGACGGCCGTGGCCGGCTCGGGCCAGTCCCCTGGGGGGCAGCTCCCTTGGGAACAACTGCCTGCGGGCCAGCTACCTGCGGAACAACTCCGGCCAGCGCTCTTGCTGGGGACGGAAGGCACCATCCGTAGCGGCGCCTATCAGAGGGCCTTCGCGCAAGCCGCGCCGGGCCAGCCACTGTATGCGCAAAGCTGCCCTGATCTCGTCCCCCTGGTGGAGAGGGGCGAGCTGGAGGGGCCGGCGGTGGAGCGGACGCTGGCCCGGTATTTGGATCCCTGGCGGGACAAAGGGATCCGGATTTTGATTTTGGGCTGTACCCACTATCCTTTTCTATTGCCGGCTATCCGGAGGTATGTGGGGGATGAGGTGACGGTCGTAGATCCGGCGCCGCGTATGGCCGATCTGGCGGCCGCGGGCCTGGCGGCGGACTCAGGCGCCGGGGATGGGCCGGTGCCTGCCAGCGCCCCGTCCCCGGGCGGGCCGACGGGGTCAGGCGCCGGGGACGAGCTGGCGCCTGCCAGCGCCCCGTCCCCGGGCGGGCCGACGGGGTCAGGCGTTCCGGACGGGCCGGTAGGCCGGCGGGAGTTTTTTTGCAGCGGTGATCCCCTGGCTTTCGCCGAGTTGGGCGGCCGGCTGCTGGGACGCCGGATCGAGAGCGTGGGGAAGGTGGCTCAGATCGCGGAAAGCAGATAATCCCAAGCCACTTGGGAGTGGGCGGCGCTGAGGATCGGCAGGGCGTCCTCGTCCACGTTGAATTCGCTATTGTGCAAAGACACTGTAGGGGTTTTGGCGGGGTTGGCCACGCCGATCTGATAAAAACAACCCTTGACATGCTCCAGGAAGATGCCGAAGTCTTCTGTGCCCAAGCTGGGCTGGGTAATGGGGAAAAGCTTGTCCTCGCCCAGCAGCGCGCCGACGGAGCGGCGGGCCAGTTCCGTCATCGCCGGATCGTTGATCAGACCGGGATAACCCTCATGAATGTTGATTTCAGCTGTGGCGCCGAAACTCCCCGCGATACCATCCACGATCCGGCGTACCGCCGCTACCGTCTTTATCCGGGTTTTCGGATCCAATGTGCGGATAATCCCGGTCAATACGGCCTCATCGGCGAGGGCGTTGCGCTGGTTGCCGGCGTGGAATGTGCACACGCTGATGAGAGCGGCGTCCACGGGATCGGTTTCCCGGCTGATACAGAGTTGCAGCGCTCCTACCGCCTGGCAGGCGACGGCGATGGCGTCCACCCCCAAGTCGGGATGCGCGCCGTGCGCGCCGACGCCCCGAATGGTAATATCAAAGGGATTGGAGGCCGCGTAGTATTTGCCGGGCCGCATGCCCACGTACCCCGCGGGGATGCCGGAGTTGACATGCGCGCCAAACATAGCGGTGACTTGGGGATTTTCCAAACCGCCCGCCGCGATCATGGGCGCGGCGCCGCCGCTGCCTTCCTCATCGGGCTGAAAAAAGAATTTTACATTGCCCGGCACATCCGCTTTTGCCGCGGCCAGCAGCTTCGCCGCTCCCAGTAGCCCCGCGGTGTGGCAGTCATGGCCGCAGGCGTGCATGATCCCCGGCCGCCGCGACGCGTATGGGACGCCGGTGCGCTCCTGGATTTTTAAGGCGTCCATGTCCGCCCGCAGCCCTACCGTAGTGCCGGGCTTGCCGCCTTCCAGCAGCCCCAGCACGCCGGTGCCGGCGATCCGCCGGGTGGTTATGCCCAGCTTTCGCAGATATGCCTCTACCAGCTTTTGCGTCTCAGTCTCTGTTTGGCCGAGTTCCGGGTGCTGGTGGATCGTTCGGCGCAATTGGATGATCTCGTCTTTGATCTTTTGGGCCTCCTGTAAAAAATCTGGCGTTCCCGTCATGAGCGGGCCTCCTTTCATAGACCATGTGCCCCGAGTATTTGTTCAAGCTCGGCGTGCACATCGTCCGCGTCATGTGTTACGGCGTTGGGGTCGCTCATCTTGGCTTTGGACTTTTGCAGCTCGTCGTAAATGAAACGGCGATGCAGATACTCCTCGTATTGCTCAAAGTCTTTGATGCCGATTAAAACTGCCTCTCCCACGCCATTGTTCGTGATGATTACATGGGCGTGCTCTTTCAGCGACTTTACTACATCCGCATAGTTATCGCGCAAATCTCTTGAGGGCCTGACTTGTGTTTTTGACACGCGCTTACGCTCCTCTCTTTTCTTAAATAATAGTATATCATAATATATCACAATATGCCTACGGATACGGAAGAATATTTACCAAATCCTTGTATAGTTTGGCTTGCTTGATTAGACTATTTATGATATATTAGGAAATAAATGTATCCGCCAGGATGTATTTATCATAACCGCTGGGCAAGCCTAGAATGATGAGAGGGACAAGTCGGGGATGATGAGAGAAATGAGAGAAATAGGTCCAGCATTAGGGACAAGCCTGGAATGAGGCGTGTGAGGCGGTGGCCTTGTTCCCGCCCCGGTTTGGGCGTATAATACAGGTATTACAAAGTATGAGGCCGGTTGGGGAAAGGATAAGAGAAAGAGCCAGGGGAAATGGGTAAGAGAAAGAGCCAGAGAAAAAGGATAAGAGAAAGAGTTAGGGAAAAGGGATAAGAGAAAGGGCGAGGGAAAGAGCGAAGGGAAGAGCGAAGGGAAGAGCTAGGGGAAAAAGCGAAGGAAAGAGCGAAGGGAAGAGCTAGGGGAAAGAGCGAAGGAAAGAGCGAAGGAAAGGGCTAGGGGAAAGGATAGAAGGGGGCGGCGTCGGGTGAGGGCGGTCGTGCAACGGGTAAAATCAGCCGCGGTGACGGCGGAGGGCCGCGGGGTTGGCGCTATTGGGCCGGGGCTGCTGGTTTTTCTGGGCGTCGGGCAGGCGGATGAGGGCAAGGATCTGGATTATCTTTTGGAGAAAATCCCGGCGCTGCGGATTTTTGAGGATGAGGCTGGGAAGATGAATCTTTCCCTGCTGGAGACGGGCGGGGAGATTTTGGTTGTCTCCCAGTTTACCTTGTACGCCGATACCCGCAAGGGCCGGCGGCCCAGCTTTATTCAGGCGGCGCCGCTGGAGAAGGCCAACGCTTATTATGAGGATTTCGCGGCGGGGCTGCGGCAGCGGGGGATCGCTGTGGCTACCGGTCAATTTCAGGCCCATATGGAGGTGTCGCTGGTTAATGACGGGCCGGTGACGATCTTTTTGGATACGGCGGGTAATTAAGAGGTATATTACGAGGAGGAGGATGAGAAAATGGATATTATACAGATGGCTTTGGGGGCATTGGAGACGAATTGCTATATTTTGTACCAGTCGGGGGAGCCGGAGTGCTTGGTCGTCGATCCGGGCTTTGAGTCCCGGCAGATCGCCGAGCAGCTAGAGGAACTGGATATTAGGCCGAAATATATTATCGCTACCCACGGCCACGGGGATCATATCGGGGCGATCCCAGGGTTGAAAAGCGCTTATCCCGACGCTGAGATCCTGATCCACCGCCTGGACGGCGATCTGATGGCCGACGGCAAAAGGAATCATTCTTTTCTCATGGGGAGCCTGGCCGAGCCTAAGGCGGATCAGCTGCTGGAGGAAGGGCAGGAGATTCAGTGCGGCTCTATGCGGTTGAAGGTGCTTCATACGCCTGGGCATACCCCCGGCGGGATCAGCCTGACGGCGCCCGGCTGCGTTTTTGCCGGCGACACGCTGTTTAATGGGTCGGTGGGCAGAACCGATCTGGGCGGCGGGGATTTTGATGTGTTGGCGCGGTCTATCCGGGAAAAGCTGTACGCGCTGCCTGATGAGACGGTGGTTTATACCGGGCACGGGCCGGCGACCACCGTTGGCAAGGAGAAAAAGACCAATCCTTTTGTCCGGGCGAATGGCGTCTCAAGGGACGAGATACACGGCTGAGTAAGGCGCCGGGCAGTCCTAAGGCGCGTAGTGATATATATACGGGGCAATGGTTTGATGGCTGAGACGGAAAATGGGCGGGATAAGGCGAAAAAGGTCAAGAGGCGGGAAACGGCGCGGCGGTCGGCGGCGACGCCGGTTTGTTTTGTTTCTTCCAGGGTCGGCGACCGGGAAACGGCGGCGGATTTGCTGCGGGCTTACGGCTATGATCTCCAGGATGGGGAGGGAGAGGAAGAAGAAGGCGAGGTAGGCGGCTGGAGTGAGGCCGCTGAGCGAGGCGGGGCTGGCGGCTGGAGTGAGGCCGTTGAGCGAGGTGAGGCCGATGGCTGGGACGAGGTTGCTGAGCGAGGTGAGGCCGATGGCTGGGACGAGGCTGCTGAGCGAGGTGAGGCCGGCGGCTGGGACGAGGCCGCTGAGCGAGGTGAGGCGGGCGGCTGGGACGAGGTTGGCCGGTCGGGACGCCCCTGCCTGCGGGTCGTCTGGGACAATAATGATACGAGTGTCCGGGTGGAGTGGACGGAAAGCGGCCGCCGCTTCAGTTGGGCAGAGGATTATCAGGCCCTGCCGATCCGGGAGACGGCGGAAAATCGTTGCCGGCGGCTGTTGCGGCTGGCGATTTTTCGGCTGTTTGAGGCAATGAGCGGCGACAGCGATCCGCGTTTGTCCGCCGCCGCTGTTCGGCCCGGCCCCTGGGGCGGGCTGACCGGTGTGCGGCCGATGAAGATTTTGCGGCGTCTGCTGGATCAGGGGCTGGGGGAAGAAGCGATTAGACGGGTTTTGCCGGCGGCTTATGGGATCCGGGCTGACCGGGTCGGGCTATTGCTGGACACAGGCGAGTATCAGCGGCCTTACCTGCCGACGGCGGCGGGGCGGGAACGAATCAGCCTTTATTTTTGTTATCCTTTTTGCCCCAGCCGTTGTGATTATTGCTCTTTTCCCGGCTATGAGACTGGTAGGTGGCGAAAATGGCAGGGGGCTTATCACGCGGCGGCGCTACGGGAAATCGGCGCTTTGGGCCAGGCGGCCAGGGAGAGGGGCCTGGTGACGGAGACGGTTTATTTCGGCGGTGGGACGCCGACCGCCATGCCGCCAGAAGCTTTGGCGGAGTTGCTGGCGGCGGTGACGGCGGCCTTTGCCGTGGCGCCGGGCGCCGAATGGACGGTGGAGAGCGGCAGGCCGGAAACCTTGACGCCGGCGATGCTGGATGTACTGGCCGCCGGGCCGGTCAGCCGGCTTTGTATCAACCCTCAGACTATGCGGCAGTCTACTCTGGACGCTATCGGTCGGCGGCATCAGGTGGAGGCGGTGTATCAGGCGTTTGCCGCCGTCAAGGCTTACCGCCGGGCCGCGGCGGTTGGCGCTGACGGCGACCGGGCAGGCGGTCAAGCCGGCGACCGGGCGGGCCAGTCGGGCCGCTGGTTGATCAATAGCGATTTGATTCTGGGCTTGCCCGGCGAGGATCTGGCGGCGGTGTCCGACAGCCTGGCCCGCCTCATCGCCCTGGCGCCGGACAATATCACGATCCACGGGCTGGCTCTCAAGCGAGGCTCGGCCTACAAGGAACGGCCGCCGGATTTGCCCGGCGGGGACGAGGGCCTGGCGATGACGGATTTTTGCCGGACGGCTCTGCGGGTGGCAGGGTACGCGCCATATTATCTCTACCGGCAAAAGGACAGCCTGGGAGGTGAGAATGTGGGCTATTGCCTGCCCGGCCGGCACAGTCTTTACAATATTTACATGATTGAGGAACGCCAGACCATCTTGGGCTTGGGGGCCGGGGCGGGCAGCAAGTTTTTGGCGGCGGGGGATTGGTCGTTGGAGAATTTTTATAATCCCAAGGATATGATCCAATACATTGAGCGCCTGCCGGATTTGATTCGCCGGAAAATCGCCAGGCTGCCCGGGACACAATATTGAGAATCACCTATTGACTTCAATATCACTTCGATATAATCTTAAATAAACGTGGGGGTGAGTCTATGCCGGAAAGAGAGACGACCCAGCTTTTTGACCTAACGTTGAAACGGTTATTGAGCGCCTCAAATCAGGCTATTGTCCACTTTGTGAACGGTTTGTTTGGAACCGATTACTCGCCAGACAGCGTGGTGGACTATCCATTAACCGAGTATATTTCCGCCAGCCTAAGAAGACAAATGTTGGATGTTCTATTGCTGATTAACAAGACAGACCTTTACCATATTGAGGCGCAAATTGACGACGACGAGAATATGGCTATCCGGGTCTTTGACTATGGGTACGCCGTGGGTCTGCGCCATAAACAATCCGAGGGTGATATCATTCATGTTAAGTTCCCAAACGCGCGGGTCATCTATTGGGAGACGAGCCGCGAGACGCCAGACTACGTGACCTTGAGGCTGGAGTTTCCGGACAACACGACCCATGATTATAAAGTCCAGTCATTTAAGTATCTGGATCACGACCTTGAGTATTTAGAGAAGCAAAAGATGATCATTTTGCTGCCCTTCTATTTGCTGAAATATCGCAAGCGAGTCAAGGCGTCTGTGACAAAAAGGGCTGAGTTGGCGGCAGAGGTCAAACAATTGTTGGAGGACACGGTACGCGTTACGCGCCGAGGCGCGCTGACGGGCGTGATCACGCGGGAAGACGCTGGGATAATCATCGACTGCGTGAATCATATGTTTGTTGAGCTGTATGGAAGTCAATATAAGGAATTTAAGGGGGCGAATGAGATGCTGCAAGGGGCGCTGGTTACGTCAATAGACAAGGCCGTAGAGAAAACACGGTTGGAAGAACGGGCTAAATACGAGCAGGAAGTAGGTAAATACGAGCAAAGACTCAAATTAGGATTTCGGAATTTGCTCAAAAATGGTGTTATGCCGGAAGAAGTGGCCAAAATGTTTAATGTGCCGGTTGAGGATGTTGAGGATGCTGTTAAAATAAATGAGGCGTAAAATAAAAAAAGCCGCCCGCGCGGGGCGGGGGCTTTGATTTGGAGCGAAACCCCGTCATCAGCTCGCGGCGATGGTCAAGGTGTTCGCGTAGGGGCTTTGGTACGCCAGAGAGGAATCGAACCTCCGCACCCGGCTCCGGAGGCCGGTGCTCTATCCACTGAGCTACTGGCGCAGACCGGGATAGGAACAAAAGGAATTATAACACGCTAAAACCAGGATGTAAAGGGGGAAAAAGTAATGGGTGATTCATGGATCAGGGATCCCGGGCTGGCGCCGTCGGGCAGGGATAAAATCCAGTGGGTGTGGCGGAATATGCCGGTAATGCGGCAAATAGCCGGCGAGTTCGCGGCGGCGAAACCTTTTGCCGGGATGAGGATTTTGGTCTGTCTGCATTTGGAGGCGAAAACCGCCTGCCTGGGGCTGACTTTGCGGGAGGGCGGCGCGACGGTGACGATGACGGCTTCCAATCCGCTTTCCACTCAGGATGATGTTTGCGCGGCGATGGTGGCGGACGGCCTGCGAGTCTTTGCCCTGCACGGGGCGACGCCGGAGGAGTACAGCCAATGCCATCGTCGGGCGTTGGAGGACGGCCTGCCGGAGTTGTTTGTGGACGACGGCGGCGATATCACGGCGTTGCTGCACAAAAGCTACAGACAGCAGTTGTCCGGGGTTTTGGGGGGCAGCGAGGAAACGACCACCGGGATTCAGCGGCTGAAAGCTATGGAGAAGGACGGGACGTTACAGATACCGATGCTGGCGGTGAATGACGCCAGGATGAAGTATTTGTTTGATAATCGTTACGGTACCGGGCAGTCGGCCTGGGACGCTATTATGAACGCCACCAATTTGGTAATAGCCGGCAAGACCGCGGTGGTGGTGGGCTATGGCTGGTGCGGCAAGGGCGTCGCTATGCGGGCCAGAGGGCTGGGCGCCAGGGTGATCGTGACGGAGGTGGATCCGGTAAAGGCCATCGAGGCGTGGATGGACGGCTTCCAGGTGATGACGATGGCGGAGGCGGCGCCTTTGGGCGATTATTTTATCACGGTGACGGGTGTTAATAGTGTGATCAATGGGGCGCATATGGCTAAGATGCGGGATGGGGCTATTTTGGCCAACGCCGGCCATTTTGACGCGGAAATAAGCAAGCCGGATTTGGCTGCCTGGGGCGCGGGGCCAAAGCGGGTCAAGCCCCATATTGACGCCTACGAGAGCAAGGACGGCCGCCGGCTGTACCTGATTGGCGAGGGTAGGCTGGTCAATTTGGCGGCGGGCAACGGGCACCCGGCTGAGGTGATGGATACGTCCTTCGCCGCTCAGGCGTTGGCGATGCTTTATTTGAGGGAAAATCAGGGCAGCTTGCCCAAAAAGGTTATTCCGGTGCCGGCGGCCCTGGACGAGCGGATCGCCAGGATAAAGCTGGCGGCGGCTAATATAGGCGTGGATAGCCTGACGGCGGAGCAAAAGGCTTATCAGGAAAGCTGGGTTATCGCGTAGATGGGAGAATATTTGCCTGACGCCTGGGTATTTCTCGATTTGGAGACCACCGGCCTCAAGCCGGAGCGGGATCGCATTATTGAGATTGGGTTGATTCGCCGGGAAAAGGATAGGCCCCGGCGGCAGTGGGAGCAGTTGATCAATCCTTTTGTGCCCCTGGATCCATTTATTACCCGGCTGACTGGCATTACCAACGAGATGGCCGCGGGCGGCCTGCCGTTGGAGAGCGCGCGGGGTGAGCTGGCGGCGGCGCTGGAGGGCGCGATGCTGGTGGCTCACAGCGCCGCTTTCGATGTGAGCTTTTTGGCGAGCCGGCTGGGTTTGCGGGTGAGCCAGGCTAATATTATTGATACGATTGAGTTGACGAAAATCTTGTATCCGGGCCTGAGTTCGTATAGCTTGCGCAGCTTGGCCCGGTATTTTCGCCTGCCCGCCTTGCCGGGGCACCGGGCTTTGGCTGACGCGCTGGCGCTGGAGCGGCTTTTTTTGGCGCTGTTGGAGAAGGCGGGCCGGCTGGCGCCGGCGGTGCTGGAGCGGTTGGTGGCGGCCTTGGGCGAGGAGAAGCGGGGCGTCGCCGGCCTTTTTATCGCGCTGCTGATGAAGCGCCCGCCTGATTGGCTGGCGGAGCAGGGCGCGGGGGAGGCGGACGAGCGGGGCGAGGAAGCCGCGGCCGGGGAGACGGACGAGCGGGGCGAGGAAGCCGCGGCGGAGCAGGGCGCCGGGGCGGCGGTGGCCGAGGCGGCGGACGAGCGGGGCGCTGGCGCGGCAGCCGGGCTAGGCGAGGGAGCTACGGCCGGGGCTGCGGACGAGCAGGGCGCCGGAGCGGCGGCGGCCGGGCGAGGCGACGAGGCTGCGGTAGCCGAGGCTGCGGCGGAGCCGGGCGCCGGAGCTGAGACGCTGTTTGGCGGCGGGGAGCGGCGGGAAAAGGAAAAGCAGGATCAAAAGCAGGATCAAAAGGCGGCGCTGGATTTTTGGAGCAAGGGCGGCATGGCGGCCGCCTTGTCAGCCGACAGCGAGTTGGCGAAATTAAAAACCAATTTCCAGTATCGGCCTCAGCAGTTGGAAATGCAGGAGGCGGTGCGCCGAGCCTTTACGGAATCCCGTTATCTCCTGGCGGAAGCGCCTACCGGCGTCGGCAAATCCCTGGCTTACCTGATTCCCGCCATTACTTGGGCGACAGCGAAAGGTCAGCGGGTAGTGGTGGCTACCCATACCATCGCGTTGCAGGAGCAGTTGTACAAAAAAGAGGTGGGGCTGCTGCGCCGGCTGTTGCCCTTTTCTTTTCGCTGCGCCATGCTGAAAGGCAGGGGCAATTACCTTTGCCTGGATCGCTGGCAGCAGGTATTGCGCCAAGGCAGGGATCTGCTTTGGGGCGAGCGGATTCTGCTGGCCCGCTTGGCCCTTTGGCTGGCGGAGGGCGGCGACGGGGATATGGATTCCGTGCATTTGCTGGGTCCGGAGCGGGAATGGTTCGCGCAAATGGCGTCCTCCCGGGAAACCTGTCAGGGGACTCAGTGCCCCCGCCATAAAGATTGTTTTTACCAAAAAGCTCGCCAACAGGCGGCGGGGGCGCAGCTGATCATTACCAATCACGCTTTGCTGCTGGCGGGCGCCCGGCTGGGAGAAGGGGTATTGCCCAAGGTATCCTACATGATTGTGGATGAGGCCCATCATTTGGAGGAAGAAGGGGTCAGGCAGTTTACCGCCGCTTTTTCCTCGCAGGAATACGAGAGAAGGCTGCAGCAATTGCACAAGCGCCGGGATGTGTTTGGCCGGCCCGGTTTTTTGCAGTACCTGAAGGACTTTCGCCAGCAGGGGATCGCCTCCCTGGCGGTTTTGGAGCCGGAATTGGAGCGGCTGGAAAAATCGGTGGGGGAAAACATGAAGCTGACGGAGAGCTTGCGAGGCGTTTTGCGCAATGCCGCTTTGCCGGAGTTGCTGCGGCTCAAGAGCGGCGAGCGGCGGGGGGGCGCGCTTAGGGGCGCGATGGTTCTGCTGGAGAATCTGTGGCTGGCGGCGGCGGACTTGAGCGATTCCCTGCGCCGATTGCTGGCGCTTTTGAGCGGCGAGGCGGGGGAGGTCTTTGAGGAAACCTGGCTGCGGCTGCAATTGCAGCTGTTTCGGGAGACGATTGATAATATAGAGCTACTGGGCCGCTTCCTGCGGGACACGGCGGAAAATCCGGCGCCGGCGGGCGACGGCGGGGCGGAGCCGGGCGCCGAGACGGGAGCGGCCGGGGCTGGGGCTGGCCCCGAGACGGGCGCTGGCGTTGGCGCGGCCGTGGCTGGGTCTGGCGCGGGCAGGGCCGGGGCGAGCGCCGGCGCTGACGCCGACTCGGGCGCGGCCGGCGCTGGCCCTGGTGCTGGCGCGGGTACCACCGCGGCCGGCGCTGACGCAGGCGCGCCGCCAGCCGCCGCGCCTGACGCTGGTATGGAGCCGGCGGCGTGGGAGGACAGCGACCAATGCGTGTACTGGATTCGCCACGACTCGCGGCAGGCGGAAATCGTCTTGCACATCACGCCCTTAGATTTGGCCGCCTATTTTCAAAAATACCTATTTAACGAGAAAGAGGGAGTAGTGCTGACCTCCGCCACTCTGAGCGTGAAAGATAAATTTTCCTATTATTATCAACAGATGGGGATTGACCCGGATATCGCGGACGCCAAGGTTTTCGCCTCGCCCTTTGATTTCAAACAGCAGGTGCTGCTGCTGACGGACAAGGATCTGCCGGATCCCGGCCGGACGGCGGAATCGGCCTACAACCTGGCGCTGGCCCAGTCGCTGGAAATCCTGTTGGGCGCTTGCGGCGGCCAAACCATGGTATTATTTACCGCCCACCGCCAGTTGAGGGCGATGTACGAGGCGTTGCACCAGCCGGCCGGCCTTTTGGGGCTGGAATTGTTCGCCGACGGGATCAACGGCAACCGCGTCACCATGCTGGAGGAAATGCGTACCAATCCCAAGGCGGTGGTTTTTGGCGCCAGCACCTTCTGGGAAGGGGTAGATTTGCCCGGCCTGGCGCTGACTTCCCTGATCATTGTCCGCCTGCCCTTCGCCCCGCCGGGACAGCCGCTGATCGAGGCCAAGATCGAGAGCCTGATAGCGGAGGGCAAGGATCCTTTCTACAGCTACAGTTTGCCCCAGGCGGTATTGCGCTTCAAGCAGGGCTATGGGCGCCTGATCCGGGCGGCGGAGGATTGGGGCGTGGTGGTGGTACTGGACAATAGGATCATCAAAAAACGCTACGGGCAAGTGTTCTTGCGCTCCCTGCCGGCGGGCGATTGCGTAGGGGCGGGCGCCAGGGAATTGGCGGCGAGGATCAGGGAATGGCGACGGCGCTTTAAAGGCACTTTGTAACGCCCATCATAGCGGTCATAGCGGTTATCGCGGTTATCGCGGTTATCGCGGTATAATTCCAATATTCATTGAAAGCTTGTAATTAAAAGCGTATGATTAGGGTGTAATTCCAATAGAGTTTTTGATGCTTGAGGGCAGATTCCGTCCGCGCGCGGACGGAAATTGGGGAGGGCGAGCTAATGGCGAAAATTGAGGGGTTTCGTCTGCGCAACTTTGGAGCGCTACGGGATGTAACCCTTGGGAGACTGTGGAATCAGGGCACAAAGGCTCTGACCCCGCTGACAGTGGTTATAGGGAAGAATGGAGCGGGCAAAACCACTTTGTTTGACTCCTTCGGATTCCTTGCCGACTGCCTGAAGGAGGGGGTTGAGCAGGCTTGTGACAACAGAGGTGGATTTGAGCGTGTTCGTTCGCAGGGAGAAAAAGGGCCGATAGAATTTGAGGTCTACTATCGGGAGAGCGACAATAGCAGGCCGATAACGTATGAGGTCGCTTTTGACATCGATCGCGGCGGACGGCCTTTTGTCAAGAGCGAACGACTTCGCCAGCGCCGCAAAGGGAAGCCAACAGGGCATCCTTTCTCTTTCCTGATTTTAGAAGACGGCAAAGGCGTCGCGTGGAATGGGGAACACGAAGGCGTTGTGGAAGACGGGAAACTCACCTTGCTCGACTTTCTGAATCAATTGAGCGAGCCGTCAGAAACAAATGAACGCGTAAAAGTAGAGCTGTCCGACAACCGTAAACTCGGTATCGCTACGCTGGGAGCGCTAAAGGAGCATCCGCGCATCTCCGCTTTCCGGCAGTTCATAGAAGGTTGGTATCTCTCATATTTCACGCCTGACGCGGCGCGCTCGCTGCCAAAGGCGGGGTCGCAAAAACACTTGAATGTCCATGGTGATAACATTGGCAATGTGGTTCAGTTTATGCAAAGGGATTCACAAGCTCCTTGAAACGCTTGTGCGCGAGTTTCGGGAACATACTAATAAGGGCGCGACGCAGATATTTGTCACCACGCATCAACCATATTTTGTTGACGCGCTGGAGCCAAAAGAACTATGGGTGCTTGAGAAAGGGAAGGATGGCTTCTCAACTATCCGTCGGGCAAGTGAATATGCCGCCGTATCTGAGCTTGTTGAGGAAGGCTTGCCGCTAGGCGGGCTGTGGTACAGCGACTACCTGGAAGGGGTGAAAGATCCTGACGCACTTTGAATTCCTCGTAGAAGACCAGTCCTGCGGCAAAGCGATGAGTATTCTTGCCCCTAAGATGATTAGCGCGGCGGCGACATATAGAGTGATATCATATAAAGGAACGGCCCGTATTCCTAAAAATCTCAAGCCAAAAACAGACCCTGCCAAGAGGATGCTTCTAGATCAACTGCCAAAGCTACTCCGAGGCTATGGGAAAGCCCAGCCTGACAGCAATATTGTGGTTATTTGCGACCTTGACAAGAGAGATAAGGAGAGTTTTCTCGCGGAATTGGATAACGCGCTGAATTCATGCTTGCCTCGGCCAAATGTATTCTTCTGCGTCGCTATTGAGGAATTTGAGGCGTGGTATCTGGGCGACCTTGGCGCGATACGCGCGGCGTATCCCGCGGCCAAGAATGAGGTGCTTTCTCGGTATATCCCCGACTCTATATGCGATACTTGGGAATTGCTCGCGGATGCCAATAATTCTGGCGGGGAATTTATAGGGAAGGTGGGTAAAACATGGAATGTGTTGTGCTGGTGCATGGGTTTGGCAGAACGGGTAAGTATATGAAGTATTTATCCAAGGGCATAGCGAAAAGCGGCGCGGATACCATAACCCCAACTGTCCCTACAGCTGTGTGTTCCGTTGATACGTGCGCGGTCTTATTGAATGATAAAATACGCGGCGAGATCGAGAAATATGAGAAAGTACACTTTGTAGGATATAGCATGGGAGGATTGATTATTCGCAGATATTTACAAGAATACAATCCGCCCAATTCGGGCAGATGTGTTTTCATAGCCACGCCGCATTTGGGTACCGAGTTGGCTAATATCGCGGGCAATTTACCCTTGGCCGCCGACTTTCTGAACTCGATCAAGGATTTAAGAAAAAGCGAGAATAACAAATATGTTTTGAGCAGGGAACAGGAGATAGGGTTAATAATAGGTAAAAAAACCGCCGGTCTTGGCAAAGTGGTTTTTGACAGCCTGAATGACGGTTTGGTCGAGGTTGAGTCGGCCCTGAGCGAGGACGCCAAAGATGTTCGCGTGCTCAATTATACCCACCATGAGATATGCCATAAAGCGCGGACGATTGGGCTGGTGAAAAGTTTTATCAGGGACGGCGTTTTTAAGGATCGCGCCGATGGGCCGTCTTTGTCGGAGGAGCGCTCACCGACGGATGAGGAAAGCGCGGCCGCGGGCTTGTTAAAAAAGGGGTTAAAGCTTCTGTCAATGGGGGAGACTTTGCCCGCTATGCCAAATATAGCGTTTCAAACAATGGGTCCACAGGTTTTTTGGGATGAGTTAGCCAATGTAAATAACTGGCGAGTTCAACAAAACATGATTACCCGGCATTGCCGCGTGCTTGACCCTGATGGCGCTCGTATAGCCTGGGGCGGAGTTGAGGCGACTATGAGAGCCTTTGAGCGGCTGGTAGAAAAATAGCTAATCCAAGCGAAAAAATATTTTACCCGGACAATCATCTGTCCGCCTCACTTGCTACAATAATTATGGCGGGAACTTATTCCCGACTAAAGTGTTGTGGGAGGTGGCTTTATAATGGGATTTTTTGCGAAAAAACCGGCGCGGCCCGCCGGGGAGCGGGTTGCGATCAAGGGCCGGGAGTACGATACGAATCTTACGAAGCTTGATCTGACCGACGAAAAACTTACCGACGCCGACCTTGAGCCATTAAGGTATATGACAAATTTGACTGATTTGCGTTTGGGCTACGACGGAAGCGCCGATCTTAGCTCGCTATTGGGGCTGGACACGTATCGCGACCGAATCAGCGATCTCGGCCCGTTGGCGGGGCTGACAAATTTGACGAGACTGAATTTGCGGCATACCCGAATCAGCAACCTTAGTCCGTTGGCGGGGTTGACCAATTTGACAGATTTGGACTTGTGTGGCACTCGGGTCAGCGATCTTAGCCCGTTGGCGGGACTGACCAATTTGACGAGTCTGAATTTGTGGCATACGCGAATCAACGACCTTAGTCCGTTGGCGGGGTTGACCAATTTGGCGGACTTGGACTTGTATAGCACCCGTGTCAGCGATCTTGGCCCGCTGGCGGGACTGACCAATTTGACGAGACTGAATTTGTGGCATACGCGAATCAGCGACCTGAGTCCGTTGGCGGGGTTGACCAATTTGACGGATTTGGACTTGTCTAGAACCCGTGTCAGCGATCTCGGCCCGTTGGCGGGACTGACCAATTTGACTAGACTGAATTTGCGGCATACCCGAGTCAGCGACCTGAGTTCGTTGGCGGGGTTGAGCAATTTGACGGGTTTGGACTTGTCCGGCACCCGAGTCAGCGATCTCATACCATTGGCGGGGCTGACCAACCTGCGGGCATTGAGCTTGGCCAACAATGGGATCAGCGATCTAAGCCCATTGGCGGGGTTGATTAATTTGAGGAATTTGAGTTTGGAACGCAACCAAATCAGCGACATCAGCCCGTTGGCAGGGATGAAAAATCTTTGGTGGTTGAGACTGGAAGAAAACCCTATAGATAACTGGTCGCCGGTGTCCAGCATAAAGAGTGTGTATGGCCGCCATATACGGTGGCAGTTACAAGGAGGCAGAAAGATAAACAAGGTCAAAACATCCCTAACGGAAAAAAACGCTCTGCCCATCATAGATCACGTCACTATAAAAGGTCGTAAATACAGTAAGAGCCTGACGGAGCTTGATTTGAGCGACGAAAAACTTACCAACGACGACATTAAGCCGTTACGGCATATGACTGACTTGAATGATTTGCGCTTGTACTCAGACAAGATCAGCGACCTCAGCCCGTTGGCGGGACTGATAAATTTGATGAAGTTAGACTTGGGCGGCGACCGAGTCAGCGACCTCAGCCCGTTGGCTGGGCTGATAAATTTGGATTGGTTGGAATTGAATGGCGATCAGATTGTAGATCTCAGCCCATTGGCGGGGCTGGTAAATTTGTGTGTTTTAAAATTTTCTTCTTATAGTGGACTTTACCGTAACAAAATCAGTGATCTTAGTCCGCTGGCGGGGTTGACTAATTTAACGAAATTGGATTTGCGCTCCTGTCGAATCAGCGACATAGGCCCGCTGGCGGGACTGACCAGTTTGAGGGAAGTATATTTGATCAATAACGAGATTAACGACATCAGCCCACTGGCGGGGCTTGTCAGTTTGACTGAATTAGGCTTGGACTACAACGAGATCAGAGATCCCGGCCCGTTAGTGGGGCTGGTCAATTTGATAAGACTGCAGTTGTGTGGCAACAAGATCAGCGATTTAAGCCCGCTGGTGGGACTGACCAAGCTTGTATGGTTGAGTTTAGGCTACAACGAGATCAGCGACCTCAGCCCGCTGGCTGGCCTGAGCGATTTAAGCAAATTATACTTGTATAACAACGAGATCAGCGACCTCAGACCGCTGGCTGGGCTAGCCAATTTGACGGATTTAGACTTGTATGACAACCAAATCAGTGACCTCAGCCCGTTGGCGCGGCTATCCAATTTGACGGATTTGCGCCTGAATGACAATAAAATAAGCGATCTAAGCCCGCTGAGGGAGTTGACCAAGCTCAGAAAACTGGACTTGAAGTACAACCCCGTCGCCGATTGGTCGCCGGTGTCCCGCGTAAAAAAGGTGTCTGGCCGCCCTCTAAGGCGTTGGCTATTTGGATAATTCGTCCTTTCCGCGAAAAAATATTTTACTCGGACAGTTGTCAGTTTGTCCGCCTCGCTTGCTAAAATAATTCTGGGCGGGAAGCGGGGAGACTGGGCATATTTTCGCGTCAAAGATT
>JAISDE010000103.1 GCA_031265035.1 Peptococcaceae bacterium
CCCGCGCCTGATAACGCACGTCCGTTAAGTATGTGTAATACGCCAAGGTATTCCCGCCGTTGTAGTTGATTGGGCGCATGCCTCGCGACTGTGTCCGGATACGATTCAAGATACGGATCTCATCGACAACCCAAAAGAATGTAGGCTTCCAGTATACGCTTTCAACGATACCTTTTATTGCCTGATAAGTTGGGATTTGATAGGAGAACTTTTCTCCGCCTACCCTGGTCAATGGGTCGCTGAACATGGCGTAACGACCGGAGATCTCAAACTCAATGGTATTCCTATGAGCCATTTTATCACTCCTCGTCTGTCTATTTTTCCGGATCTCCGCATTTGTCTGTATGGAATCCAAATTCCGAGTCATAATATCCGTCCGACAATGCCCGAATGCCATCCGCCAAAGGGATCAAGCCGCCCTCCTTTTCCAGCTTTCTGATTTGGTAATCGAAAAGATTTACGCTGTAGCGTCCGGCTGTCTTCAACAATTCCCGCTTTCGTTTGATGTCGATATCATCGCCGCTCAGTTCGGTGATAATTTCTTTGCCCTTGTCATATGGCGCCAATACAGCGATGTTTTTCGCTATGACATAGAAGTTCTCACCAGCGGTAGCGAAAGAGTGGCTTAAAACCGGGGGAACATGATCCGCGCTCCCGCGAGCCGCTATTCCCAGACGATTGACTGATAATAGGTCGTACAGGGTGGTTTTGAGCATTTTAATACCAAAGTCCATCTTATCGCCGCTCTTGTAGAAATACATTTCATAATAACGGCGAATGGCCGCTAAAGACAGGGCATTGCCATCGTACGCGCTGGGTTCCCTTTTTATTTCGTCCAAAATCTGCCGGGACTGCTCCGCGCCGCGTTGAATGTCAGGCAGCATGGCTAGATTTTCGTCCGCCACATTCACGACATAGCAGTCACGCTGAGAATACTCGCCATTTCGGTTACAGCGTCCAAATGCTTGTATAACGCTGTCCAATCCTGTCAACGCTCGAATTACGCATTCAAATGAGATGTCTACCCCCGCCTCTATCAACTGGGTGGATACGCAAATCAGCCGCTCCTTCCCTAGAAGACGTTTGACCTCGTTCAGGATCGCGAGCCGGTGAGCCGGGCACATGCTAGTACTCAAATGATAGAGCCTGAAGCGGTTTTCTCTCGGCAGGGTGGCATTCATTTTCTTTAACGCGTGAAATAGTCTTCTAACATCTTTGCGGGTATTTAGGACAACCAAGCCATTGGAAAGCCCCGCTAGTTTTTCCAGGGTGAAAGCGGCCAGCGCGCTGGGCGTATATCCGCCGGGAATACGGGCATCCAAAAGCCTAACCCGCCGGAAGCCCCGGAAAAGCCCGGTCAAATCCGGCGCGATATCCGCGTTTTCAGATAACAGCAAGGGCCTTTGGGCATGATCAAGCAACGGTTGGGTCGCGGTACAAAGCAGAACTGTCGCCCCACAGATCCGGCTGAGATAATTGATTGTACCATTAAATAAATGTACACAATTCAACGGTAACGATTGTATTTCATCAAAAATCAACACCGCTCCCGCCAGGTGATGCATCTTACGCAAGCCACGCGTGCCGCCGCTGAAAACACTCTCTAAAAATCGCGTCATCGTTGTGAAAATCAATCCTGAGTCCCACCGCTCCGCAAGCAAACTGTAGTCTTCTCCTTTTTCCTCCGGCAACAGATTGGAATGGTGCTCTAAAAGCCCCTCATCCCCAAGTATCTCGCGAACAGTTTGAACCGTTTGCTCTAATATGGACAGGTAAGGAATAATATAAATGACGCGCGACATTTGATTCGCGCGAGCATGGTTTAACGCGAAGCGTAGGCTGGCCAAAGTTTTACCACCGCCTGTTGGAACATTGAGCCGATATACGCCCGGCGGGTTTTGGGCCGCGCTCAAACATATGTTTGACACATGGGCGCGCAATTTATTCACGACGCTGTCGTTTGTGAATTCTGCCAGGCGATTTTCCAGCTTCCTGGCAAACGCTCCCCAATCCGGCGAGATGACATCCCGAGGCTGGGGATCCAGTTTCGCCTCGAAACAATACGCGTCAAAGCGGTCAGCGTCAATCAGGCATGAAAACAAATGTTTTACAAGAAGATGGAGCGAAAAATAAAGATCAAGATCCTTTTGCGGCTTTACCTTTGTGATAAACGCTAACGCCTCCTGGCAGGCGTCCGCGAACAGCAGCCCATACTCACTCTCTGTGAGAAGCTCGTTGTTCAGATAAGTAATCACCCTCTGATCAGATAAGGCGGGGATGTCGCGGATTAACCTGTCACGCAACGGCGTCGCGCCATCTGGGGAAACACTGTCCGGCAGATGGCCATGGTGACTCGCGAGAAGCATAGCGAGAATTTCCGCGCTCATCCGCTCAAGGGTGATCGTATTCGCTCTATGCTTCTCAAAAATGACTTTCGCGGCCTGCGTGGAATGAGTTACCGAACCGCGCTCTGGCATAGGCCCGAGTCCGGCAAATGCTAGCGATACCTGCCTCATATAGTTCTGAAAAGCGGCAGAAGCTTTGCCAGCGTCATGTAATAAACCCGCCAGCCGCATGAAACGGCCAAACCCTACTTTCGCTCCAAACAACTCCGCCCAATCAGCAACCGCATGGGTGTGTTGGATGAGGGATTGTTCCCTGCCATCTTTAGTGACGCGCGCGATCATGGCTACACCTTCAATACATATTTTCATGTTATTGTGTTTGTCAATTATAAAATATGGCCCACATATTGTCAAGATCTTTTTCCCGTGCTATGATAATATCGCTATGATGGCGGTCAGTTGATTTGCTGACTCTATGGGGCAGTCGATGAGTAATCATCGCGGATTTAAATATGTTTTTGTGTTTGGTAATTTGCGTAGGCCGCAAGACGCGGCAAATTATTTATTATTAGCTAACTCATGTTAGGTATCGTTACGAAATAAACTTTACATTTTGCCAACGATACCTTAGTCGGATCACCTGGCTCTCAAAGGCCCGCCAAAAACAGATCCGCCAAATCAAAAAGCAACACGCCGCTGTCTTTCCGCAGCCTCCGGGCCGCCGGCCCAAAAGGCGCCTTTGAGAAAAAACAATGGTAAAATCGCTGATATCGCGGCAGCAGATAATCCTTCCCCAACAACCCCTCAATCGCCGCCCCGCTGGGCGGCTCGTTTTGCCACTTGCACTCGCCCAGCAGTATCTGTCTCGTCTCCCGATCCGCCATGATCACATCAATATCATTCTGCCGCTTTTCCCTGGGATCATTCCCCCACCAGGAGCCAAAACTGGTGCCGGCGAAGGGGAGCCGCCCAGCCCTGCTCAGGCGGCGTAAAAACTGCAAACAAATTTCCTCAAACGCCGGTTTACCAAGGAAGGCCGGCAACCGCTCCCCGGACAAAAGTCGGGAGGCGATAATACCGCCGTTGCCGCTTTCAATCTCGGCCTGGGCGGGGAAAACGAAGCGATACCAAAAAAGATAGCAATTATCCGCCAATTTGTAAATCGACCTCCGGCTAGTCTCCGGATCCTCGCCGAAAGGATACTCCCTCGCGACCACCCGCAGCTCGATCAAGGTCTTCAAATACTTGCTGACCTTGCTATTATCCTCGCCGATCCGATTGGCGATGTCGCTGACCCGCGTCGCCCCGGCCGCGATCGCCGAGATAATGGAGTTATACATTGACGGCTCTCTCAACTCTTGCTGAATGAGCATGGTTGGCTCATTATACAAGTAGCCGGAAATGTCAAAGTAGAGCCGCCGTATATTTTCCGCGAAGGACTCGTCCGGATCCGCCTGCGCCAGATAATGCGGTGTGCCCCCTACGCAGCCGTAAAACTGAATCTGCTCCTCCCTGGTAAACCCGGTCAACATGCTGGCCGCGTCATAATAATCCAGCCCCTCCATTTTAATCCGCGCGGTTCGGCGGCCAAACAAAGGACTTTTATAGCCCAGCACCTCATTTTCCATAAAGCTAATCTGGCTGCCGCAGAGGATCAAAAACAGGCCGGTATCCTTCATCCGGTGGTCGATGGCGTTTTGCAGAATCGACCTGAGCGCGCGGTTCTCATTGGCGGCATAGGGAAACTCGTCAAATGCCAAGATGAAGCGCTGGCGCCTCGCCTGATCAGCCAAAAATGAGAAAGCGTCGTCCCAGCTTTGAAACGGGCCTGTGACCTCGGGAATAGCGAAAAAGCGATATATTTGCCTTGAGAGCTCAGCCAGATTAATTTTGTCGTTGGCCTCTCGGGCGGTATAGAAAATAGCTGGCTTGCCCTCAATAAACTTAGTGATCAGCGTCGTTTTGCCCACCCGGCGGCGGCCGTACAACGCCACAAATTGAAATTTATCTTTCGCGTAGAGCTTTTCCATAGCGGCAAGCTCCCGTTCTCTGCCGACAAACATATAACGCCGCCTCTCATCCTGCTTTTTGACCCGCTTTTTAGCCTGCCTTCCGGCCCGCGCTTTGACCTGCTTTTTAGCCTACTTTAAAGTAATATACTCATGTTTCCCTTGAATTGTACACGCCCACCCGCGGCGCTGTCAAGCCGATCCTTGCCCGATCCTTCCGTCTCAATTTCCACCTGCCATTTATTTTCAGAAAGCCACTTGGCTTCGATGAATATTCAGCATATAATTATGATAATATCCCATCACCAAGGAGGATTGCCTGTGATTACATTATTTAACGCCGGCGCCTGGCTTTTACCTGACGGCAGCCTGACGGCCGACGAGCCGGAAAAGCTGGCGCTGCTGGAAAACGCCGGCCTGAGCGCCGACCGGGCGCTGGGGAAAACCAAAACCATCACCTACGGTATCCTGGCGGCCCACAATACCGGCGGCGACATGACCCGGCTACGCCTGCGCTTCGACGCCCTGACCAGCCACGACATTACCTATGTGGGCATCATCCAAACCGCCCGGGCCTCCGGCCTGACGGCCTTCCCTTTGCCTTATGTACTGACCAACTGCCACAATAGCCTTTGCGCGGTGGGCGGCACTATCAATGAGGATGATCACCTCTTTGGCCTGTCCGCCGCCAAAAAATACGGCGGCATCTATGTGCCCTCCCACCTGGCGGTGATCCACCAATATATGCGGGAGCAAATGGCCGCCTGCGGCTCTATGATCCTGGGTTCCGACAGCCATACCCGCTACGGGGCGCTGGGCACTATCGCCATCGGCGAGGGCGGCGGGGAGCTGGCCAAGCAATTATTACGCAAAACCTACGATGTGTCTTATCCGCCGGTGGTGGCGGTAGAGCTAAGGGGCAAGCCCCGGCGGGGCGTCGGCCCCCAGGATGTGGCCCTGGCCCTGATCGGCGCCGTATTTCCCAGCGGTTTTGTCAAAAATAAGATCCTGGAATTCCTGGGCGACGGCATTGGCAATCTTGACATGGACTTCCGCAACGGCATCGACGTGATGACGACGGAGACGACCTGCCTGTCCTCCGTCTGGCGCTCCGACGAGGCGACCAGGGATTATCTGGCCTGCCACGGCCGGGCGGACGCCTATCGGCCGCTGGCGCCGGCGGCGGGCGCTTATTATGACGCCCTGATCCGGATCGATCTGGCCAAAATCCAGCCGATGATCGCCCTGCCCATGCACCCCAGCAATGTCTACAGCATCAAAACCCTGCAAGAGAATCTGACGGATATTTTGGCCCAGACGGAAAAAGACTGCCGGGCGCTCATCGACAACCCCAACGCGACCCTCAGCCTCCTGGACAAGGTCAAGGACGGGCGGCTGCGGGCGGATCAGGGCATCATCGCCGGCTGCGCCGGCGGTACCTTCGCCAACATCAGCGCGGCGGCCCGGATCCTCGGCGACAGTCCCATCGGCCAGGACGCCTACAGCTTGAGCGTCTACCCCGCCAGCCAACCGGTGATGCTGGCCCTGGCCAAAAACGGCGCCCTGACCTCGCTGATGAGCGCCGGCGCCATCATCCGCAGCGCTTTCTGCGGCCCCTGCTTTGGCGCCGGCGACGTGCCGGCCAACAATACCTTGTCCCTGCGTCACAGCACCCGCAATTTCCCCAACCGGGAAGGCGCCAAGCCCGCCAACGGCCAGATCGCCGCCGTGGCCCTTATGGACGCCCGTTCCATCGCCGCCACCTCCCTGCGCCAAGGCTGGCTGACCGCCGCCACGGAGCTGGAGTTGGAACTGGACGGCGACGATCGCCTGCCGCCTTACGAGTTTGACGCCGCGCCTTATATCAGCCGGGTTTATCAGGGTTTCGGCCGGCCCCAACCGGCGGAGCCTCTGCGCTTTGGGCCGGGCATCGCCGATTGGCCGCCCCAGCCGGCCCTGCCTGAGCATTTGCTGTTGCGGCTTACCGCCTATATCACCGATCCGGTGACCACCACCGATGAGTTGATCCCTTCCGGCGAGACCGCCTCTTTTCGCTCCAATCCCCTGGGCCTGGCGGAATTTACCCTGTCCCGGAAGGATCCGGCCTATGTGGGCCGGGCCAAGGCCGTACGCCTGCTGGAACAGCTCCGGCAAAGCATGGCGGCAGGCGCGGGCGCAGGCGCTGGCACAGGCGCAGGCACAGGCACTGGCACCGGCACAAGCGCCAGCACCGGCGCGACCGCGGGCGCCGGCTCCGCCGATCTCGCCGACCTCGCTCCCGCCGACCGCGCCGCTGGCGAGGCTGAGCTTCGCCGCCTGCTGGCCGCCAGCCGGCGGCTGCCCGGCCTGGCCTCCCTATCCCTCGCCGATTTGGGCGTCGGCTCCGTCATTTACGCCCTCAAACCCGGCGACGGCTCCGCCCGGGAGCAGGCCGCCAGCTGCCAGCGGGTGCTGGGCGGCGGCGCCAATATCGCCGGCGAGTACGCCACCAAGCGTTACCGCTCCAATCTGATCAACTGGGGTATGCTCCCCCTGCTCTTTGACGGCCCGCCGCCCTTCCAAAACGGCGACGATCTGCTGATCCCCCATATCCGCCGGATCATTCAACGCGCCGCCGACGGCAACGCCGGCGACGCCAGCATCACCGCCAGCGCCAGCAACGCCAGCAGCGCCGGCAACGCCAGCAGCGCCGGCAGCATCACCGCCGCCGACGGCAACGCCGGCGACGCTGGCAACGCCGGCAGCGCTGGCAACGCCGGCAGCGGCGACATCGCCGTCGAGGCTTGGCTGCTCAGGGACGAGCCGGTGAGGCTGACCCTCAGCGTCGCCCCCCTCACCCCGGATGAGGCCGCTATCCTGCTGGCCGGCAGCCTAATCAATTATTACAATTTTCCAGTTGCGGCCGCGCCCAAACTGTCTTATAATTAATCTGTAGACGCGTCCTCAAACATATACTTAAACGTATCACTGAACGCATCACCGAACATAGCCTTAAACGTATTTGGATATCCCAACACTCCTCTATTAGCGTATGTAGCGTATGTAGCGTATGTAGCGTATGCCGTTAGTTGAGTATTGGGATATTTAAGTATCTGTATATTTCTGTATATTCAGTCAGTTAGAGAAAAAGGCAACCCGACGCTTATCCAAGATGTTTATCCAAGATGTTTATCCAAAAAGGAGGTTTTTGTGTTTAAATCCCTGTTTTCCCCCATCACCATCAGAGGTCTGGCGCTAAAGAACCGCGTCATACTTCCCGCCATGGGCACCAAATTCGCCAATCAGGACAGGACGGTATCACAGCAGCTGATCGACTATCACGTAGCCAGGACCGAGGGCGGCTGCGGCCTCAACATGGTAGAGGTGGCCTGCGTCCACACCCCCAGCGCGCCCAGAAAATACGTCTCCCTCAGCGAGGACAAATACATTCCTGGCCTGAGCCGGCTGACAGACAGCATCCACCGGGCCGGCGGCAAAGCCGGCATTCAGCTTTGGCAAGGCGGCCTGGCGGTCGGCACCGACAAGACCGCCCTCATCCTGCTGCCCAGCGAGATGACCTTAGCCGAGGGCGTTACGCTGCCGGGCATCCTTGAGGCCCAAATTCAGGAGGTCGTCGTCTCTTACGGAGCGGCCGCCGCCCGGGCTGTCCAGGCCGGATTTGACTGCGTCGAGATTCACGGCGGGCACAATTATCTGTTCCACTCCTTCCTCTCGCCGGCCCTCAACCACCGCTCGGATCAATACGGCGGCAGCTTCGCCAACCGGGCCAGGTTCCCCCTGGCGGTGATTCGCGCCGTCCGGGCCAACGTCCCCGACACTATGCCCATATTCATGCGGATCGACGCCCATGACGATTACCTGGAAAACGGCCTGACCATTGAGGATATTATCGCCTTCTGCCGCCTGGCGGGGGAAGCCGGGGTAGACGTCCTGGACGTTTCCAGGGGTAATATCCTGACGGCCGCCCTCAAATACGAGGTGCCGCCCATCGATATCCCCAGGGGCTTCAACATCGCTAACGCGGCCCGGATCAAGGCCGAGACGGGCATGCTCACCGTTGGCGTCGGCAGAATCAACGACCCGCGGCAGGCCGACGACATCATCAGCTCCGGCCAAACCGACCTGGTGGCCATCGGCCGCGCCCAGCTGGCCGACCCCTTATTTTGCCAAAAAGCGGCGGCGGGGGAAGTCCAGTCAATCATCCGCTGCATTGGCTGCAACCAAGGCTGTTACGACGGCTATGAGTACGACAAGTCCCCCCATATCACCTGCTTGCGCAACCCCGCTCTGGGCAAGGAGGTCGAGTACGCGCTGAAAATAACGGCCGAGCCAAAAACCGTGCTGATCGCCGGGGGCGGCATCGCCGGCCTGGAAGCGGCTATCATCCTGAAAAGGCGCGGCCATCGCCCGATCCTCAGCGAGGCCGGCAGCAAATTGGGCGGCCAATTCCTGCTGGCGGGCAAAGCGCCCCGCAAGGAGGAAATGAATGACGCCGCGCTGGCCATGGCGGCCATGGCGGCGGCTCTGGGCGTGGATATCCGTCTGGGCTCGCCGGTCACCAAGGACACGCTTTTGGCTATACGCCCGGACGCCTTGATCAACGCCATCGGCGCCTCCCCCATCCAATTGAGGATTCCCGGCCATGATCAGCCCTTTGTCGTCAATTCCCACACTGTGCTGGCCGGCGACGCCACTCCCCAGGGCGCCGTCGTCGTCATCGGCGGCGGCCTGGTCGGCGCCGAGACGGCGGAATATCTATCGGAACGAGGCTGCCAGGTGACAATTCTCGAGATGCTCTCAGAGGTAGGCGCCGACCTGGGGCATATCCGCAAAATCACGGTGACGGAGAATTTGGCCGCGCGGGACATCCGCTGCGTAACGGATATCAAAGCCACCGAGATTCGGCCCGGCCAGGTCATTGGCGAGAAAGGCGGCCAGCGGGTTGAGTTCCCCTGCGACTGGGTCGTGACCGCCGTTGGCTCTACCCCAAATAGCGCCGGCGACCTGGCCGCCGTCTGCCGCCAAAACGGCATAGCCTATTTCCAAATCGGCGACGCCGCCAAAGCCCGCCGGGGGATCGACGCGATCCGGGAGGCCGGCAAAATCGCCCGCACCTTTGACGAGCCGACGGTACGCGCCGCGGCGCTGCGACCAAAGAAAAAAGTCTTTCTGACCGGCGTCACAGGCGGTATGGGGCTTGAGACGGCGAGACAGCTGCTGGCCCGCTCGGATCGTTTTGATGTGCGCGCCTTGGCCCGCCCCAGCAAGGCCAACCAGAGCCTGCTGAAAGAATTCGCGTCTGACTCGGCCTTTGAGGTTGTCTGGGGCGATATGAATGACGAGAACGCGATCCGGCGCTGTGTCGCCGGCGCCGATTATGTGCTGCACATCGGCGCGTTTGTGTCGCCGGCCGCCGACAAGGATCCGGCCCAAACCTTAAAAACCAATCTCGGCTCCACCCGGGCTATTATTAAGGCGATCAAAGCCCAGCCCAACCCAGACGGCATCAAGCTCGCCTATATCGGCACCATCGCGGAAACCGGCGATCGGAGCGATCCCATCCACTGGGGCCGCTGCGGCGATCCCATCAAAAGCTCGGTCTACGACTATTACGCCGTCTCCAAAATCGCCTCCGAGCGAGAGGTGTTTGAGTCCGGCCTGAAATACTGGGTATCCCTCCGTCAGACGGGCATCAACCCGCCCAAGGAAAGCGCCGGCGGCGACCCCATCATCTTCCATCAGCCGCCCAACAACGTGCTGGAGTGGATCACCGCCACAGAATCCGGCATTATGATGGCGAACCTGTGCGAGGATTGGGTGCCGGAGGAATTCTGGCGCTCCTGCTACAACATCGGCGGCGGCAAAGAGTGGCGCCTGGTCAATTGGGAATTTGTCAACAAAACCCTGGCCCCCCTGGGCCTCAGATACGAGGATGTCTACGATCCCCGGCAGATGGCCCTTTACAACTTTCACGGCCATTGGTACACGGATTCCGACGTCCTCAATGATTTTCTGCGTTTCAGATGTATCACCCCCGATATGTTCTACGCCGCCGCCGCCGCGGAGATCGAGGCGATCAAGGCCAACCCGGCCCTGGCGGCGATGTTGCCCACCGCCGCGGCCATGCGGGCGAATAATGAGGCGATCGGGCATCAGGAACGGGGTTTTCATTGGATGTTCGAGACCAATCAGGAAGGCTGGATCAAATCCTTTTTTGGCTCCCGGGCGAAACAGGCCCAAATCAAATCCTTCGCGGCCGGCTTTGAGCTATACCGGCCCAGCGAGGAGCCTGTCTATCTGAAACACGGTTACGACGAGTCCAAGCCCCTCACTGAGCTAAACCTGGAGGACATGAAAGGCGCCGCTATCTTCCGGGGCGGCGCATGCCTGTCGAAGACCATGACCAAGGGCGACCTGTACGCGCCGTTGCGGTGGCGCTGCGCTTTCGGGCACGAGTTTGACGCCACGCCCAACCTGATCCTCCGGGGCGGCCATTGGTGCCCCGAGTGCGAGAGAAGCAAGTGGAACTACGCCGAGATAGCGAAGGTGAATCCCTTCTTCGCCCAGGTCTGGAACCCGATCCACGGCGACGGCGACGAGGACGCGGTAGTGGTGGTGAAGGAGTTTAACGATCAGTCCGTCTGAGCCGCCGGCCTTTGCCGCCGGTCTGAGTCCTTTACTCCACCAGACCGTATTTCATCTTGATCCTGTCCAGTTTCTCCAACATTACCTGGGAACCAATCTGCAAAAATAGCACCGTGGCTATCCCATGCACAAGATCAAAGGGGAGTCCCTGCAAATAGACGGCGAAAAACATCGCCCAGTTCAGATGGGCCTGATATATCAGCAGCATCGCCGGGTTCATGATGCCGCCGTAAATGACCACCGCCGCCAGGGCGCCAAATACCGATAGCGACAGCCGGCCCCGGCCCAGCAGCCCCTTGCGGAACAACACGCCGGCGAGAAAACCGATGATCCCAAAGGCAAACATCTGCCAGGGCGTCCAGGGTCCTTGCCCGAAAAATATGTTGCTCACAAATCCCGTCACGGCGCCCACCAAAAATCCCGCCTCGCCGCCAAAAGCCACACCGGAAATGATTACCATAGCGATTACCGGTTTGAATGAGGGCAGCATGAAAAAAGCCGCCCGCCCCGCCGCGGCGATGCCAAACAGCACCGCGATGACCACCAATTCCCGGGCCTGAGGCTTGCGGCTCTCAAAAACCAGGGCGAAAGGCAGCATGGTTTCCAGAATGATCAGCAGGGAGATAAAATAATACTTGCGGTCGCCGAGAAAGGCGTAACCGATGTAAATAGTCAACGGAATAGCCAGCAAAATCATGACCGCCGCCGCCAGTGTGCGTTTGGGCAGCCGCCGTTTTGCCAGGCCCGCCGTTGGGGTCGCCTGAGCCATCGCCAGGGGCGGCCCCGGCGGTGGGCCGGCCCGTTTCCAGGTCAAGGCCAGCGTTAGGCCGATGGCTTCCAGGGCCAGCGCCAGCATAATCCCCGCGTAAGTCCAGACATTCTTCAGGTCGCCGGCCGCGGCGATGGCGATATCACCGCCGGAGATAAAGGCTTTCAGCCCCTCAACCCGAGGCGCCGCGAAAATCACCGTCAGGGCCAGAGCCGCCGCCGCCCCGCCTGCCAGGGCCTTTCGCCAAGGCGCCAAGCCCGGCGGCGGGCTAGGCGCCGGCTCTGGGCTGGGGGGCTGGGCGCCGCCCCGGCCCGGGGCCGGAGTTGCCGCCGTCACCAGTCCCGGCGGCAACTCCGGCTCCGCCCCGCGCCGCTCCGGCTCCGCACCGCGCCGCTCCGGCTCCGCCCCGCTCTGCTCCGGCTCCGCACCGCGCCGCTCCGGCACTGCGCCGCTCTGCTCCAGCACCGCCCCGCTCCGCTCCGGCACCGCCCCGCTCCGCTCCGGCACTGCGCCGCTCTGCTCCAGCACCGCCCCGCTCTGCTCCGGCTCCGCCCCGCTCCGCTCCAGCTCCGCCTCGCTCTGCCCCGGCTCCGCCCCGCCCAGCGCGTCAAGCACGTCGCCCACCGTCACCGCGCGGGGGAAAACGCTCCTGGCGATGCGGTTCGCGGCGGTAGTATAAAAATTATTGCCCGGAAAAAAATCCGCCGGCCGGCCCTCGGACACAATATCCCCGTCAAAAAAAAGCCCGCAGCGGTCGGCGTGCTCGGCGCAAAACTCCACATCATGACTAACCAAAACAATGGCGGCGCCAGCGGCGGCGAGCCTTTTCAGTATGCCGGCGAACACCTGCTTGAACTCCGCGTCCAGACCCTTCGTCGGCTCATCCAGGAGCAGGATCCGGGGCCGGGTCAGCAGGATCTTCGCCAACGCCGCCCGCTGCTGCTCCCCGCCCGACAGGTCATAGGGGTGGGCGTCCAGCAAATCCTCCAGCCCGCACAGCGCCGCCTCGGCCGCCAGCCGGGCCATTTTTTCCTCCCGGGACAGCTTTTTATAATCCAATATCTCCAGCAAATCCTCCCGCACCGTTTTTTTCACAAATACCAGCTGAGGATCCTGGGGCAAAACGCCCAGACAGCCGTCAAACAAATCCGGCCTGCTCTCAATCGGCCGCCCGTCGATCAAAACCTTGCCCCGATACGGCCTGTTCAGCCGGGCCATCAAGGAGAGCGCCGTAGTTTTGCCTGTGCCGTTGCCGCCGAGGATCGCCAGCAGCTCACCGGGGAAAACCTTGCAGGACAGGCCCTTCACCACATCGGGCAGATCCTTCTCATACTTAAACCAGACTTCCCTCAACTCAATAGCCGGCACAGCCGCCGTTCTGGCGCCAGCGCCAGCCCCGCTGCCAGCCCCGACGCCAGCGGCTGCGCCAACGGCGCCTTTCTCGTCACAGGCCCGGCCAATTTGCCCGGCCTGAGCGCCGCCACCCCTCTCGGCATCAGCGCCAGCCCCGTTGCCATCACCGCTCCCGCCGCCGCTCTTTCCCTCTCCCGCCGCCGTCAGCCCTCGCCGAGCGGCCAAATCCTCCAGCCCGCACAGCGCCGCCTCAGCCGCCAGCCGGGCCATTTTTTCCTCCCGGGGCAGCTTTTTATAATCCAATATCTCCAGCAAGTCCTCCCGCACCGTTTTTTTCACAAATACCAGCTGAGGATCCTGGGGCAAAACGCCCAGACAGC
>JAISDE010000186.1 GCA_031265035.1 Peptococcaceae bacterium
AGATTATAGGCCTGAAAAATAAAGGCCATAAATCGCCGGCGAAACAAAGCCATATCCTGTTCCTTGATTCGGTTGATACAAACCCCCTTAACAAAAATTTCTCCTCTCGTCGGCTTGTCCAGGCCGGCCATCAGGTGCAGAAAAGTAGTTTTTCCGCCGCCGGATGGCCCCAAAAGGCAGACAAATTCCCCTGCCTCCACCGACACGCTGACATTGTTGACCGCGGTGATAACCTCCCGCCCCAGTCGATATTTTTTCGTCAGCCCTTTTACCTCTATTAACGGCGCCATTATCTCCCCCCTTTCAGCGTCGGTCGCGCCGAGGGCGCTGCCTGAAAATAAACCTCACACCTGAAAACAAACTTCTCTCGCCCCAAACAAACCTCATACTTGACTCTACATTTGGTTTAGTATCCTCCCTGCCTGTATTCCGCGTCTGTGTTTCGCGTCTGTATTCCGCGTCTATATTTCGCGTCTGTATTTCGCGTCCGTATTTCACAAGTACTAAGACGATGCCGGGCGGGGAAAAGTTCCCGCCGCCACCGCCGCCACAATTTCCCGCATCTCGCTCACCGCCGCCCGCCGCCTGTGGCGTACCGGGCGTTTTTCCAATCCCGCCAGAGCGGGATGGATCGGCTGCCCGCTATACAGGGACAAAGCCGCCACCGCCCCCAGCTCATCCAGCCCCTTTGTCTCCTGCCCCAAAGCCGCCAGCACGCTGCCTGCGAACTTAAAGGGGCTGGCGGTAGCGTCGATCACCGCCGGGGTATCATCACCCGTTTCCCGGCGATAGCGTCCATAGACAGCCGCCGCCACGGAGGTATGGGTATCCAGCGTATAATGATGCCTCGCGAACACCTCTTGGATCACCCCCGCCGCCTCCCGATCATCGGCGCTGCCCGCCCACAGCAGTTCCCGGATCCGCTCCAGCCAACCCTTGGCCGCCGCGAAGCGTCCCTTTTCTCCCAAATCCCGCATACAACCGATCAGCGTCCCGGCGTCATGGCCGCTGATCTCAAACAAAAACCGCTCCAGATTGCTGGAGATCAGGATATCCATGGAAGGGCTGGCGGTCTTATAAAAGTCCCGCCGCCGATCGTATATCCCCTCGGCGAAAAAATCCGTCAAAACCCGGTTGGCGTTGGAGGCGCAAATCAGCTTGCCTATCGGCAGGCCCATCTCCCGCGCGTACCAAGCCGACAGGATGTTGCCAAAATTGCCGGTTGGCACCACCGCGTGAAAAGGCTGGCCCAGCGTCAGGCGGCCGGCCCGGAGCAGCTGGAAATAGGCGTGAAAATAATACACGATCTGCGGGCACAGCCGGCCCCAATTGATGGAGTTGGCGGAGGACATCTGTATATTTTGCCCGGCCAGCGCCTGATTGAAAGCCTCATCGCCAAAAATCGCCTTGACCCCGTTTTGACAATCGTCAAAATTGCCCTCCACCGCGACGACAAAGGTATTTTCCCCGTCGGTAGTGGTCATCTGCAACTCTTGGGCCTTGCTGACCCCTTGATCAGGGTAAAAACAAAGGATCTTGATGCCGGGCACATTTTTGAAGCCCTCCAGCGCCGCTTTACCGGTATCCCCGGAGGTCGCCACCAAAATCAGCAGCGTCTTGCCGCCGCCCACCTTGACCATCGCCCGCTCCAGCAATCTAGGCGTCAGCTGCAGCGCCATGTCCTTAAAGGCCGCCGTCGGCCCATGCCACAATTCCAAAAAACCGCCCAGCCCATCCAGCCAGGTCAGCGGGGCGATATCCCCATGGAAGAAATTGCTCCCATAGGCGGCGTCCGCGCAAGCCTTGATCTCGTCCTCCGTATAATCGTCCAAAAAAAGCCGCAGAATCGCCGCCGCCAAAGCGGGATAGGGCAGCTCCCGCCAGGCCCGGAGCTGATCCGGCGAGACCTTGGGCACCGTCTCGGGCACAAACAAGCCGCCCGCGGGCACCATGCCCAGATAGATCGCCCCGGACGCCGTTACCGGCGGATGATTGTCTCTGGTGCTTATATACATGACTATCTTCCTCCCACTATACTTTATTCACTGGATTATTACGATTGGATTATTACGATTGGATTATTACGCCATTTGCTTATTACGCCGTTGGCCCTTTACGCCGCCAGCAGCGCCTCGTACAGGCTGCCCAAAACGCTCAGCAGCTGCCCGTAGTTGGCGATGGCCTCCATATCCGGGCAATGGGCCAAAATCACCGGATCAAGGATGCCCAAGCCCGTCAGATATTCCCTGGCCTCGGCGGCGTCGGCGAAAACCGCCGGCTCCGCCCGCTCCGCCCCCCGGGACAAATCCCCCAGGGAAGCCGCCTGAGCCGCCGCCAGATAGATTTCCCCAACGGTAATCTCGTCGTCCGGCAAGCTGATCTCCCAGGCGGCAATCTTATCCCCCGTCCGCTCCCGGGCCAGCCGCAGCAGCTTGTTCAGCTTATTTTGCAGCGCCCAACGGCTGGGCAGCGGGTTTTCCAGACGGTAATCATTTTGATAGCCGCCTTCTGTCAGGCCCAACTCCCGGGTCACCGCCACGCCGGGATAGGCCCAATGCTCCATCACCGCCGGCCGGGGCGGCGTATACTCCCTCAGATAGGCCCCCCCTTCCCGCAGCCGCTCCTGCAACCAGTCTATGGCCGCCTGATCCCGGCACATTTCCCGAAAAGAGCTGTCATGCTCAACCACCCAGGCCGCCGCCGTCCCGCAGGCTTCCCCCGTCACCATCCCCACCGGGATCACCCTGGCGCTGCCGTGGGGCAGAGAATCATAGGAGGCGCTCCGCCCCGCCACCAAAAGCCGCTCCACCGCCAAAGGCACCAGGCAGCGGAAAGGGATACTGTAAATGGCCGGCACGCCGATAATATTGCCGTAATTCTCCGGGCCGGTGGGCTGCACATCCACCGGGTAGCTGCCGTGCCCAATCCGATCCCAATGATCCCGGTTTTCCAGGACATCGGTGATAGTCAGGCGGTACTCCCCCCGAATATGCCTGGTTTCCCGCACATAGAGGCGGGGCGCCGTGCCGACCAAAGCCGCCGCCGCGAAGCCGGGGAAATTCTCCCGCATAAAAGCGATGATATGAGGGATCTCAGCCTGGCCCCTGGCTATCCCCTCAGCCCGGGACGCGGGATCCAGCGCGTCCACGCCAAAGATCACCAAAGCGTTCAGCAATACATTGCCGTTTTTTTGCCGGGCGATATTGGGTCCCCGAAAGCGGGTATTGGTGTCCGTCGGCTGATAAGCGGCCGCCTCCCGGCCGTATCCCCAGGCCGCCGCCTCGTCGGCGCCGGTGCCGTCGTCGCCGTCCTCCCTCAGATAGCGGGTGATCTGGCCCCAATCGGCGCCGGACACCTCAAAAACCAGGGTCACGCCCTGGGTGGTACCGGCCTCGCCCCAATCCTCCCCGCCCACAGTATAAGGAACGCCGGCGGCGGCGGCCACATCCCCGTCCGGGGTAGCGTCGATCACCGTCAGGCCGCGGAAAGTCATCTCCACGCCGACAGGCGGGGCGGCGGACACTATATCCGAAACCTTCGTCTCAGCCTGTACCGTCGTCGCTCTCACCCCGGCAATCCGATCGCCGTCCATCACCGGCGCCGTAAACCTGGTAAGCAGCCTGACCGTCAGATTAGGCTCAGCCGCCGCCCTGGCCATAAACCACGCCTTCGCTTCCTCCACATCAAACGCGTTGCCCATCGCCCGATAAAACTCCTCAAAAATCCCCCGGGTCAGCAACTCCCGCTCCGGGCCATAATTCATATCCAAAAAGTTCAGCATCCCCAAGGTCATCAGCCCGCCCAAAGCGTCGCCTTCCTCTATCAGCAGGGTTCTCATACCGTTGCGGGCCGCCGCCAAAGCCGCCGCCACCCCTTCCGGCTCGCCCCCTACCACGATAACATGATAACCCTCCTGCCCATCGATCTCCGGGCCGGGCACCGGCTCAACCGGCCGGCCGCCGCCCCGGCAACCCCAAAAGAGCAAAAGCGCCAGCCCGCTCAGGCAGACCAGCCAACCAAAGCGAGCCAAACGCGAGAAACGGGTCGGCCGGCCCAATCGGCTTTTTATTGTTGTCAGTATTGTCATTTTGTCTTCATTTCCTGTCTGATGATTTTCGCCCCATAGCGCGGCGCCGTTTCATGCCTGTGAATATATTAGCAGGCTTGGCCTGTTTTTGCTATGACTAAAATTTTAACATTTTTATTAAGGTTTTTCGACAGCTATCTCGACCCCGACGCCGCCTAGTATCAACTCTAGCTTAACTCTAGCTTGGCTCCAGCTTAGCTCCAGCTTAACTCTAGCTTGGCTCCAGCTTAGCTCTAGCTTAACTCTGAATCAACTCTAGCTTGACTCTGAATCAACTCTAGCTTGACTCTTGATCAGGTCTGATACCGTAGCAGGCCAAGCATCACTTCCCGGGAACGCTCAATATGCGTCTGGGCGGCCCGCCAGGCGGCCTCCGGCTCCCTGGCCGCGATCGCGTCAATAATCTTGCGATGCTCCTCCAAGGCGAACCTCAGCCGCCCCGGCGTAGACAAAGTACTGGAACGCAGCCTATGGGTCTGCTCCCGCAAATCATTGATCAAATCCTCCACCCGCTTGTTTCGCGAGGCCCGATACAGCAGTGAGTGAAACTGAATGTCCGCCTCCACAGTTTTTTCCAGATCACTGCCCTCCCAAATCACCGCCTCCGCCTCCAGACAGTCCCTAATCCCCCGGATCTCGTCCTCCGAGGCCCGCCGCGCCGCCTGAAAAGCCGCCATCGCCTCCAGCGCCGCCCGGATCTCAAAAACATCGTCCACATCCTGGCTGGACAAGGCCGCCACGTACGTCCCCTTCCGGGGCGTCATCACCACATAGCTTTCCGCCTTCAGCTTCCGCACCGCTTCCCGCACCGGCGTTCGGCTGACCGCCATCTCATCCGCCAGCTCCGTTTCCATCAAACGATCCCCCGGCTTAAAATGATTTTTGACGATCGCCGTCCGCAAAACCTCGTAAACCACCTCGCCCAAAGGCTTCTCGCTATTGAAATCGACGCTCAGCCTGGGCCTTGCCGCCTGTTCCGCCATACCCCAATCCTCCTCATGCCTTGCTGATCAATTGGCGCGACAACGAATTTGCGCATCCGCCCCTTCTCATTTTTTTATTTTATCAGATTATTTCAGATTTGTCTCTAATTCCAGCCTGTCATTCCGGGCTAAAATTTGTAAAATTTGCAGGGTAAAATTTATCCTCGCCCGCGCCTTGACAGCGACAGGCATCTTGCTATAAAATGATTGAGGTTTCCACCCTTTCATTTGCCGAAGTGGCGGAATTGGCAGACGCAGCGGACTCAAAATCCG
>JAISDE010000207.1 GCA_031265035.1 Peptococcaceae bacterium
GCGCGGCGACGCGTTGAGCTGACCGGTACTAATAGGCCGAGGGCTTGACCAGGCTAGCCTTGGTAAAGTAGCTTTTGACTACGGCGTTTGAGACACTAAGCGGTTCTCAGGGATCGGGGATATGGCTGGCGCCGGATTTTCCCGGCGGGGCAAGGCGGCGACGAGAGACGGGACGGGAGTGTGCTCGGCACATGACCGATCCGGCTAGAGGAAGCCAACGCGGCCCCGGCGTGAGAGGACAAGCGTCAGGCTGGCGCCGGATTTTCGCGGCGGGGCAAGGCGGCGACGAGAGACGGGACGGGAGTGTGCTCGGCACATGACCGATCCGGCTAGAGGAAGCCAACGCGGCCCCGGCGTGAAAAGACAAGCCAGGCTTTTCGGTGGCGATAGCGAGGGGGTTCCACCTGTTCCCATCCCGAACACAGCAGTTAAGCCCCTCAGCGCGGATGATACTTGGTCTCAAGGCCCGGGAAAGTACGTCGCTGCCGAAAACATAAAATGGGCGCCCCGAGATTTCGCGAAAGCGAAGCCGGGGCGCCTATTTTATGCTCTTTTTTACGACTTTTATATCCGCGCGCCTTGGCGCATTTGGTATTGCCGTTCCACCGGCCCCGTGTTATACTAATTTTTGTTTGAGACGGTTGGCCGCCGGGATAAGCTTGGCAAGTGGCATGTGGCATGTGGCATGTGGCATGTGCCGGGACAGGCCCGGAATGACGGCGACAGTGGGGGAGGGTTACGCATTTAATGAAAATAGGTCTGATTGGGCTGGCACAAACCGGCAAAACAACATTATTCCATCTGCTGACGGGGCGGGGGGAAGACGGGCAGGCGGCCGGCGCCAAGGGGGCGGCCGGCGCCGGTATCGGCTTTGTGCCAGACAGCAGGATCGATTTTTTGTCCCGGCTGTATACGCCGAAAAAGACCACCTACGCGCAAATTGAGCTGACGGACGTGGCCGGTTTTGTCGCTGTGAGCGAGGGGCAAAAATCCGGCGCGGCGAAATTTCTCAATGATGTGCGGCCCTGTGAGGCCCTCGCGCATACGCTGCGGGCCTTTGGGGGCGACGGGGCGGCGGCCGGGGAGATCGACCCGGCCAGGGATTTGGAGACGGTGGAGACGGAGATGCTTTTTGCCGATCTGGAGTTGGTGGAAAAGCGTATCGGCCGGATCAAGGGCGGCAAGAAAATCACCAAGGAAAACGGGGAGGAACTGGCGCTGTTGGAGCGTTGTTTCGCCTGGCTGGAGGATGGCGGGGCGACCCGGGATATGGCGTTGACCGACGAGGAACGCAATGTCATCCGCAATTACGCTTTTTTGACGGCCAAGCCCCGTTTGGCGGTGGTCAATCTGGACGAGGCGTTATACAAGTCTAAGGATTATCCTCACCGGGCGGAAACCCAGGCATTGTGCCAGCGGCTCAATATTCCCCTGTTGGAGTTGTGCGCCGGGATGGAGCTGGAGATCAGCCGCCTGCCGGACGAGGACAAGGCTTTGTTTATGGAGGATTTAGGGCTGACGGAGCCGGGTATCAGCGTACTGGCCCGGGCGGCGTATGAGCATTTGGGCCTGATCTCTTTTCTGACCGCCGGGGAAGACGAGGTAAGGGCCTGGACGATCACCGCGGGCACGTCGGCCAGGGCGGCGGCGGGAAAGATCCATTCCGATATCGAGCGGGGTTTTATCCGGGCGGAAGTGGTAAAATTCGCGGATCTGCGGGAGTTGGGCAGCATGGCCAAGGTGAAGGAGAAAGGGCTGTTTCGCCTGGAGGGCAAGGAATATATTGTGGCGGACGGCGATATCATCAATTTTCGCTTTAATGTGTGATTAATGTGTGATTAGGCAGGAGAACCGCCCTTTGTGTAGAATGTGTAAATTGTCGGGTAAAATCCCGGGCCGCGAAAGATGAAAATGATAAGGAGGAATGTGTGCCATGCGTCAGAGAAATTGCGCCGGTGGGGTGGTGTTTCTCAAAGACAGGGTGTTTTTGCTGCGCAACGACAAAGGGGAATGGGTGCTGCCTAAAGGTGTGATCCGCGAAGGAGAGTTGGCCAGCGAGGTAGCGCTCAACCGGGTAAGACACGAGGCTGGCCTGGACGCTAAAATTTTGGCCCCCGCGGGGGAGACCTGTTATGAGTTTTTCTCGATTTCTCGCCGAGCGCCGATCAGCAATCGGATTGATTGGTTTATTATGCAGGCGGAGAATGAGCGTTATCAGATTAATAAGAATGATGGCTTCCAGGACGGCGGTTTTTATACGACGGGGGAAGCGGAGGATCGGATTACTTATAGCCAGGATCGGGCGCTGGCGCGTTTGGCTTATGAAAAATATCTGGCCTTTCAGCAGGCGTGAGGCGGCGATACCGACGAGGCTTTATTGGCGGACGGGCAAGCCGGCGATAAAGAGCGTCTCGGGTGGTCAACCGCGGCTTTAGGACAGTTTAGCGCCGGTTTGTTCCGGCGCTTTTTTATTGGGTTGGGATAGGAAGTAGGTTGGGATAGGAAAAATGGTCGATCGGCTTGGTGGGAAAAGCGAAAGGAGCGGTAACGGGATGGGGATCAGGCAATATCGCGCTAAGGCGGTAAAGGCGGTAAAGGCGGTAAAGGTGGTAAAGGCGGTAAGGATGGTGAAGGCGGTGAAGGCGGCGGGCGACGGCGGCGGGGGCGCCCGCCGGGCGGGTGGCTTTGGCCGCCTCGTCGGCGCCTGGGGGCGCCTTGGTGGCCGGGGGCTGGCGCTTTTGTTGGTCGCTGTCATGGCCATGGGCCTGCTGCCGCCGTTGGCGGCGTTGGGCGGATCGACGCCGCCAACGGCGGCGGCAGGCGCCGCTCAGGCGGCGGATCTGGCGCTGGATCTGGCGTCGGCGCTGGATACGGTTCGGGTGACAATCGCCGATCAGACCGGCGAATGGGCGCAGGCCAAACTGCGGGATGAGGTAGAGGTAGGTTTTCAGCCCGGCGAGACGGTTTTGGAGGTGGTCAGGCGATCGGTGACGGCAGCCGTATACGGCGAGCCTTGTGATTTTGAGGCGCCTGGCGGCGCCTATGGGACTTATATCGCCGCCATCAATGGTTTGGCGGCGGGCGGGGCCGGGGCCTGGAGCGGCTGGGTTTTCGCCGTCAACAATGTCTCGCCCAGCGTGGGCATCGACGCCGTGCGGGTGAAGGCGGGGGATAAGATCCGGGTGGAGTATTCCGCCAACGGCGGGATTGACGGCGTGGAATGGGGAACGTCCAACGGGGAAACGGCCGGCTTCGTTTTTAGCCGGGGCAATTTGTCTTATTTGACCGACGAGTGGGGCTATACCAGTCTGATCCTGACACTGCCGGACAACGGCGGCGGGGCGGCCCAGACGGTACAGATCACCAAGGTGCCCGGCATGGACGGTAAAACCGTCAGTATCTATACCACCCAGGGCAGCCAGGGTGGTCAGGGCGATCAAGTCGGGGGGCAAGAGGGTCAGGGCGGTCAGGGCGATCAAGTCGGGGGGCAAGAGGGTCAGGGCGGCCGAGGCCCCGGCTACGGTCTGGGCGAGGATATTCCGGTCAGCCGGGGGGAACGGCTGCTGGTGGTGCTGGATGGGGATTTCGCCTCTCTATCGGCCATTGATATTCAGCTGGTGGGGCCGGACGAGATACCGGTTTTGTTGGCGAATATCGCCGCCTCTTACGTCGACAGCGGCGGTGAGTGGCAGATTGTCGACATGGCGGCCTACAAAAAATATTGGCCCGATCAGGACAAGCCGGCGACCTCGGCGGCGGCCAGGGAGAATTACATCAATTACGGCATCGGCGCCGTCAATGATTACGCGGCGGTGGGTGGGTATTATCCCGATGGGGAATACGCCAAGGCGATCATCGCCCTGCGGGCGGTGGGGATTGATCCCAGGGAGCTGTATCCCGTCAACAGCCGCAGTCCTGTCAATGGGGTGGAGCTGTTGAGGGGGGCGAGCGCCTCCACCGTCAATACCGCCGTCTACGCTTTGCGGGCGTATCGGCAGGGGGATTACGGCTCTGAGAGTCAGGAGCGGGCGCTGGTGGATTATCTGCTGGGGCAGCGGGACGGTACGACCGGCGCCTGGGGCTATGAGTACGTCGGGTTTAACGCCGACGCGGATATCACCGCCGAGGTATTGGGGGCGCTGTCCCATTATCGGGCCTGGCCCGGCGTCAATGAGGCCGTGACTAAGGGCTTGGAATGGCTGAAGGATCAGCAGCTGCCGGACGGTAATTTCGGCTTTTCCGGCAGCGCTAGCGCCAACAGCTCCGCCATGGTGATCCTGGCCTTGTGCGAGCTGGGCATTGATCCCCGCGAGGTGAGGAAAAACGGCGACAGCGTTTTGGACGGGCTGCTTTCTTTCGCCGCCGGCGGGCTGGATGGGTTTACCAGCGCCGAGTACGACAGCGATTGGCAGATTATCGGCTACGGCAAAAACGCCACCGCCACGGAGCAGGGGTTTCGGGCGCTGATCGCGGCGGCCCGCCTCATTGAGAGCGGCGGGGCGCCGGTGGATCTTTATGATTTCAGCGCCAACGCCGCCGCGCCGGGCTACGCCAACGGCAGCCCGGTGCCCCAGACGCCGGGGGAGCCTGTCTCCGGCAGTCAGATCACCGTCACCTTTCGCCTGAACGGCCTGAATGACGGGGCGCTGATCCCGGAGCGGAGCGTGTCGGTGCCCGCCGACGCCAAGGTGTACCATGTGTTCAAGCAGGTGCTGGATAGCCTGGGCTATCAGTACGCCGGCGCCGAGAGAGGCTATGTCCGCTCTATTACCGAGCCAGGCGGCAGGGTGTTGAGCGAGTTTGATTATGGGCCTAATTCCGGCTGGCTGTATCAGGTCAACGGCGAGCTGCCCAAACTGGCCCTGACCGATTGTGGCCTGCGGGAGGGGGACGAGATCCTGTGGTACTATACCAGGGATTGGGTACAGGATCCCGCCGCCGGGAGCGCCGTGGCGCCGGTGGCCGTCCGGACGCCGGTGGTGACGCCGCCGGTCAGGATAGAGGGCGGGGCGGCGGTGGCTGAGGTTTCCGGGCGGCAGTTGGAGGATGCTTTGCGGGCGGCCAGGAGCAGCGGCGCGGGCGAGATTGTGATCGCGCCGGCTGTGGGCGCCGGCGCTGCCGCCGGAGGCGGCGGCGGGAACGGGAGCGCAGGGGGCGGCGTCGCTGGCGCTGGCAACAGCGGCGACGGCAATGTTGGCGGCAATGTTGGCGGCAACGGTGTCGGCATTGTCGGCGGCGTCGGCAGCGAGATCCGGGAGGTAACGGTCACTTTACCGCTTGAGGCGCTGGCTAAAATCGCCGCGGCCGGGGGGATCGCCCTCAATGTCAAAAATGGGCTGACGGAAATTCGCCTGCCCGCCGAGGTTTTGGGGCAAATCGCCGCGGCCGGCGGCAGTAGTGGCAGTGATGGCAGTGGTGGCAATGGTGGTAG
>JAISDE010000219.1 GCA_031265035.1 Peptococcaceae bacterium
CGCCAGCCACCCTTGACCCTCAAGGGTTTTCCAGCCCACTTCGTGCCGCTTGGGGCCAATTAGCGCGAACACGTCCGTTTCGTTACCGTCCTCCCGCACTAGCGTGGCGGTCAGCCCAAGGCGGCGTTTGGCTTGTAGCTCCGCCGTTATGCGGAATACGGGCGCGGGAAGCGTATGCACCTCGTCGTAGATGATAAAGCCCCAGTTGCGGCGGGAAAATAACTCAAAGTGTTTTCGTTCCTCATCCCGGTTTTTGGCGGAGATAATCTGGTAAGTGGATATGGTGACGGGCCTGATTTCCTTTTTCTCGCCGCTGTATTCGCCTATTTGCTCAGGAGCGAGATTGGTTTTGTCCAGCAACTCAGCGATCCATTGCCGCACGGCGGTGATTGAGGTCGTCAGCACAAGGGTCTCAGTCCGCAATTCGGACATAGCGGCGATGGCGACAATCGTCTTGCCGGCGCCGCAGGGCAGAACGATGACGCCGTGGTCGCCCTTGCCCCCCGCTCGGAACGCGGACACCGCCGCGGTCTGGTAATCCCGGGGCGCGAAAAAATCGCTGATCTTCAGGCCGAAATCCAATTTGTCAGCGTCGGCGTAACCCGCCAGGTCTTCCGGCGGAAATTGCAGGTTCATCAATACCTGCTTGATGTGCCCGCGATAAACAGGGTCAATCTTCACGCGATTGTCCCGGGGATCGCCGCGAAAATATTTGACGACAGACTTCTCCGCGGCGAGCTGCGCCATGATGAACTCGTCGTCGGTCTCCAGAAACAAGTCGATACCGTTGTCGGCCTTCACGACGCGGGTTTTGCCGTAACGGCCGCTGATTTGCCTGATCCGCGCCAGCACCGTTGCCGGAACCTGGTACTTGCTGTACCGCTCAAGGCTCGCGATCACCTCGTCGGCGGTAACGCCGGCGCTGGCCGCGTTCCACAGCGACAGCGACGTGATTTTATAGGTATGCACATACTCCGGCGACTTGACCATCTCGGCGAACGCCGACAACTCGTCCCGAGCAGACTCATAGCTGTCATTGCCCGTCTCCAGCAGCAGCGTCATATCGCTTTGGACTATCAGCGGTTTATAAATAGCTTTAATAGCTTCGCCCGGGATTACAGTCACAGTCCCAGTCACAGTCCCAGTCCCAGCACCCGCCGAAACGCCTGATAATTAGCGTCCTTGCCGGGGTCGCGGGTAAATACCGCGAATACGATTGTCTCAAAGGCGGTCGGGTAGTTCTCGCTTATTTCGTCGCGGAACGCCCGGGCCACAACGTCAGGCGGGTTACGGAACGCGCCGCAGCCGAACGCGCCCAGCACGAGCTTTGTATCGCCCCGCGCGGCGAAAACCCGCAAAATGGCGTTTACCCGTTGGCGGAAAAGCTTATACGCGTCGCCGTCCGACAGCGATAATCCCCGCTGATTTGGCGCGGCGCAGGTCAGAACATTAACTGTCCAATATTTTTCAAGCGTAACGGGCGTCTTGCTGTCGGTCTTCAGCACGGTCACGGCCTCAGAATAGAGAATCGCGTCCGTGTAGCGGGTGTCCTTGTGAGTATTATAGAACTCCCGCCGTTTTTGGGCCGCGTCCAACGCCCCGTACAGATTGGTAATTCGGCAGATAGACTCCTCTTGGGCGAAACTGCCCCATTTGACGCCACCGCCCGGATGACTGGCGGAGGCGAAGTTGAGGACTCCGACTTTGCCGCCGATATTTCCCGCGGCCTCAATAGCGCGCTCTGTTGTGACGGATACGCGCGTTTTGTACGCGGGAAGGTCTTGGATGGCTGGCGCGTCGCCCTCTTTATAGTAAAGTGTCTTAGGGAGCGGTATATCCCGGGATAGCCGCGCTGTGTCCTCAAAGCAGAGCGCGTTTGCCTCATGCGCCGGTGAACGGTATTGTTGGCTCGATTGTTGGCTCATTTTTCTCCCCCCTTCAAAAAACAATAAATGGCGCGCCCGCCGCGATTCGAACGCGGGACCCCCCGCTTAGGAGGCGGGTGCTCTATCCACTGAGCTACGGGCGCGCAAAAGGAAAAAGAATGGGGTGGTTGGCGGCTATACGGAGTGAGAGCGGGCCGCAAAAATATCATACGGTAAATTCGGCGTTTTGGCAAGCCCCTATATTTCGCTTGTGTGCCGCAAGGACGCAAGACTCGGCAAATTGCCGTCTTAATTGCCGCTTTCACTTTATTACTTGCTTTATCGCCGTAGCAATAGCCCGCGCCCCAGCCTGCCGCCCGGTGGACGCCAAATAGCCAAAAAGACGCGCTGGAGTCGAGTCGTCAACCCCAACGCGCCTTTTTGGCGTACGCGTCTAAACCATATATAAACACAAACCTTGCATCGAACTTACATGAAAACCGGCGCTAAACTTGCCTTGAGTTTGCCTTGAACCGCGCTAAACTCAAGCGAGCACATCCAACCGGTGTCCGAAGGATCTGGGCGCCGCCGTCTGCATACTCTCAATCAGGCTGGCGGCCATCACCTTTTCCAGATTCATCGTCTTTTTGAGCATTTCCACTTCTACATTGGTTTGCGCCTTGCCCATACTCAAATCTATGCTGGCGGCGCCAATTGCCGAAATATCCATGTTTCCCCCTTCTTTCTTTCTAGAACCAGTTCAACTTATTATTGAACTAGTCCTTAGCGAAACCTGCTGATCCGGCCATCCCGCCGCTCGCCTTTTCCCCGCCGGGGCATCCCGTCAACCTGACGCCTCGCGGCGCTTAAAACCTGTCGGTAAGCGGCTGTTTTTCAGTATAGCATAGTGGTCGCGTTTTGACAAGAAGAATACGAGTCTACTTTTTGATGCGCTTTCTGTGGCATCTGACGAGGCGCAGGGCGTTTTTCAGCCTTGGAAAGCCGTCAGGCCGGCTGCCGCCCAATCCGCCTCAAAACGCTTGATGCCGACGTCGGTCAGCGGATCCCGCAGCATAGCCAGCAGGATGGTATAAGGAACCGTAGCTATATGCCAGCCATGGCGGGCCGCTTCCACAACATGCTCCACCGAGCGGATGCTGGCGGCGATCAGGCGGGCTGTCAGATCGTAATTACGCCAAATATCCTGGCATTGCCCCAACAACTCGGCGCGGCTACGGCCAGCGTCGTCCAGCCGGCCCAGAAAAGGGCTGATATAGCTGGCCCCCGCTCTAGCCGCCGCTAGGCACTGGGCCGCAGTAAAGGCCAGGGTAGCGTTGGTCTTGACCCCTTCTTCCCGCAACTCCCGGATGGCTTTCAGCCCTTCGCCGGTGATGGGGATTTTGACCACAATCCGGGGATCCATGGCCGCCAGCGCCTTGCCCTGCTTTACCAGTTCCGCCGCCTGGCTGCCCATAGCCTCCCCATTGATCGGCCCGGCGGTCACAACCGCCAAAATCTCCCTCAGCCGCCGCTCGATCGGGATCCCCTCCTTGGCGATCAAGGTAGGATTCGTGGTTACGCCGGCGATCAAACCCATAGACCACGCCTGGCGAATTTCCTCCACATTGGCGGAATCAATAAACAGTTCCATGGCCAAAGCTCACCCTTCCCTTTTTTTATTCTTTTTTTATTTTACCCGGGATTTATCGTTTTGTCCACATCTGTTTGGGGATTACCTGAACTGACGCGCCTGAACTGACGCGACCTGAACTGACGCGCTTGAACGGATTACCTAAACTGAGCCTGGAACATCGCGGCGTAGACACCCTGCCGGGCCAGCAGCTGGGCGTGAGTACCCCGCTCCGCTATCCGGCCGTCTTGCAGAACTAGGATCTGATCGGCCTTTTGAACGGTAGAAAGGCGATGGGCGATGACGAAGCAGGTTTTGCCGCGCCTGAGCAGGCTCATCGCTTCCTGAAGGCGCCGCTCAGTGCGGGTGTCCACGCTGGAGGTGGCTTCATCCAGGATGAGGATACGGGCGGGCAGGAGCATGGCCCGGGCGATGGTGAGCAGCTGTTTTTGCCCTTGGGAGAGGTTGCCGCCATCTTCCCGCAGGACGGTCTGATAGCCTTGGGGCAGCTGCAGGATGAAATCGTGGCACTGGGCGGCTTTGGCGGCGGCGATGGCCGCTTCCGGCCCGGCCTCCGGCTGGCCGTAAAGAATGTTTTCCAATACAGTTCCCTGAAAAAACCAGCTTTCCTGCAGCACCATGGCGAAGCTGCCCCGCAGGCTCTGCCTGGCGTAAGCGGTGGATGGGTGCCCGTCCAGGCGAAACTGTCCTTGCCAAGGGTCATAAAAACGCAGGAGAAGATTGACGATGCTGGTTTTGCCGGCGCCGGTGGGTCCCACAATGGCTATCAGCTGGCCCGGGGCCGCCAGGAAGCTGAGATCCCGCAGGATGGCTTTGTCCGGCTCATAACCGAAATGGACGCGGGAAAAGGCCAGCCCGGCGCTGGCGATACCGCTGTCCGGGTCGTCGCTGGCGCTGGCGCTGCCGTCGGCTGGGTCACCGCATGTGCTGCCGCTGGCGCTGGCGCTACCGCCGTTCGAGTCGCCGCCCGCCGCCCCGAAGCTGTCCGCCGCAGAGGAGCCGCCCGCCGCAGGGGAGCCGCCCGCCGCGTAGCTGTCCGCCCCGGATCTGCCCAGCTCCGGGTCGCCGCCCGCCGCCCCGGAGCTGCCCGCCCCGCCGCCCAAAAAGAGGGCATCGGCCTCATCCGGCTTTTCCGGCGGCTCATCCAAAAGGCGGAATAGGCGCTCGGCCGCCGCTACCGCCGATTGCAGCTCCGCGAAGATATTGGCCGCCTCATTGACAGGACCGGAAAATTTACGGGAATAGAGCACCAAAGAGGTGAGGCTGCCTATGCCCAACCGTCCGCTCAGGAACAGCAGGGCGCCCAAGCCGCTGACCAGGGTCAGCGTGAGGTTGTTGATCAGATTGACGGAAGGGCCAAGGACACTCCCGTAATATTCAGCCAGATAATAGGCGTTGACCGCCCCGTCGTTGCGTTGGTCGAAACGCTGAAGCATAACGTTTTCGCGGTGATATGCCTTAATGGTTTTGTGCCCGCTGGCAATTTCTTCCGTATAGGCGTTGAGCGCGGCCAGACTGGCTGAGCGCCGGCGAAAGTAAGGCTGAATGCGGCCGGCCTTGTAGCGGGTGAAAAGGAAGATGGCGGGCAAGGTAAACAGAAAAACCGGCGACAGACGCGGTGATATTCGCAGCATCAGAATCAGGGAACCCAACACCGTGACGAGGCTGGTGGAAATTTGCGTCAAATCATGGGCCAGGCTGGAACTGAGCACATCGATATCATAGGATAGATGGCTGACGATTTCGCCGGGCAAATGCCGGTCAAAATAAGCCGCCGGCAAATCGGCCAGATGATCGAAGGCGTCCTCCCGCAGCTGGCGGGCCGCCCGCTGGCTCAGTTTGATCATACCCCTGGCTAGGGCGTATTCCAAGATAGCGGCCAGAGCGTAACACAGCAACATAAGCGCCGTCAGGCGATAGACGGTGGGAAAATCCACCCGGCCCTGGCCCGGGGCGATGGCGTCGATGGCGCGGCCCGCGAGCAGGGGACCCAGAAGCCCCAGCGAATTGCTTATGAGATTGCAGGCGATCAGCAGCAGAAGTTCCTTTTGATAATGGTGAAGATAATGCCAAAGGCGCAGGAGGATTTTGCCAAGCCGCCAGGGGTCTGCCTTTTCGGTGGCAGGGCCGGCAAAGAAGGCGCTCATGAGAGACTCCCTTCCGGCGGCGCGGCGAAAAACATTTGGGATTGGCTGATTTCCTGATAAATCCGGCAAGAGGCGGACAACTCCCCGTGGTTGCCCCAGCCAACGACCCGGCCCTGATCCAGCACAAGGATACGATCCGCGGCGCAAACAGAGCTGACGCGCTGGGAGACAATCAGCGCGGTGGTTCGGCCCCGCCGCCGCAGGGCGTCCCGCAGGGCGGCGTCGGTGCGGTAATCCAGGGCGCTGGAGGAATCGTCCAGAATAAGGATTTCCGGCTGCCCGGCCAGGGCCCGGGCGACCAGCAGACGCTGCCGCTGGCCGCCGGAAAGGTTGCGACCCTTGCTCAATAGAGGGGCGCCCAGCTTGCCCGGCAGCGCCGCCAGAAAATCGCCGGCCTGGGCGTCTTCGGCGGCCTTTTCCAGAGCGGCGCCGGGCAAATCCCGGCCAAAGGCGATACTGTCCGCCGCGGAACCGGCAAAAATGGCGTCGTGTTGGAAGACGACGCCAAACATAGCATATAACTCCGCCGCGGGTAGGTCGCGGGAATCCTGGCCGCGAAGGCGGATGACGCCGCTGTCCGGAGGATAAAAGCGCAGCAGCAGATGGATCAGGGTGGATTTGCCGCTGCCGGTGGCGCCCAGCACCCCCAAGGTTTCCCCTCGCCCCAAGGAAAAGGAGACGTCATCCAGGGCGGGGGCTGGTTGGCCGGGATAGGTAAAGGAAACATGAGCAAAAGTAATATGGCTGTCTGACTGCTGTGGCTCATCCCGAAAGGACGCCTTTTGGCCCCCAGGCTCCCGGTCAGGGGCGGCGGTCGGCGACCGCGAAGGCTGCTCCGGCGACCGCGAAGGCTGTTCCAGTGGCTGCTCCAACAGAGCCGCTATGCGCCCGGCCGACGCTATACCCCGGGAGTAAATAGCGAACAAGCGCGTGACAGTCAAAAAGGCATTGAGAATAATGGTGAAATACGTCATAAAAGCCAGAAGTGTTCCCGGCTCGCTCAGTCCCTGCTGGGCCAGGACAGCGCCCGTCAGGATTACCGCCACCAGGCCGCCATTCAGCAAAAAAGATGAGGCCGGCTGGCTTATGGCCATGACCACGGCGGCCTGGGTTTCCCGCTGGGTCAGCCTTTCGTTGGCGGCAGCAAAGCGGGCCTTCTCCGCCTCCGATTTACACATCGCTTTGATACTGCGGATGCCGGCGCAGTTTTCCCTCACCACCCGCACCATAACGTCAACGGCCTCCTGCAGGCGGGCAAAGAGGGGAATCCCCTTCTTTGAGATAACCACGGCGATTGCCGCCAAAAAAGGCAGGGTGGCCAGCAAAACCAAAGCAAGCCGCCAGTTCAGGCGCAGCGTGATGATCAACCCACCCAGCGCCAGTATGGGGGCGCGTATGCCCGCCCGCATCATCTTGTCCAGCATTTTGTGCAAATTGTAAGTATCGGAAGTGAGGCGCGATACCAGCGAGGGAATGCCCAGGCCCTCAATTTGCCCGCAATCAAGGCGCAGCATACAGTCGAACATATCGCGGCGCAGGCGGGAGACGACGCGGCTGGCGGCCAGGGAGGACATGCGGTTGGCGGAGGCGTTGCCCAGGAAAGCCAGAAGGGAACAAAAAGCCATCAGCCCCGTCCAGCGCAAAACTTGGATGGCGCTGCCCAAAGGCAGAACGCGGTCGATGATTTGAGCCATAAGCAGGGGTATAAACAAATCCGCTACGGCGCCCAGCAATTTGACGGTCACCGCCGCGGCCATAAGCGGCCTGTGGGGTTTAACATAGCGATAAATGATAGGCATGGTACGCTCCGGTCTGTATTGATTACTGCCGATACCCTCGCAAAAACCTGGCCAGCCCGCTGATACCCCGACCCAAATCCTCATTCCTGGCCAGATAAACCAGGCGGAAATGATCCGGCGCCGGCCAGGCGAAACCGCTGCCCTGCACGATCAGCACCCGCTCCTGCCGCAAAAAATCCAAGGCGAATAGCGTATCGTCCTTAATAGGATACTTTTTCAGATCGATTTTCGGGAAAATATAAAAAGCCGCCTTGGGCTTCACAAAAGAGATGCCGGGGATCTCCGCCAGGGCCTGGCAGACAAATTCCCGCTGCTCATAGATGCGACCGCCGGGCGCCAGCAGCTCGCCGGCGCTCTGATAGCCGCCCAGGGCGGTCTGGATAACGTATTGCGCCGGCACATTGGCGCAAAGGCGCATGGAGGTGAGGACATTCAGGCCATCAATAAACGGCCCGGCGCCGGACTTGTCGCCGCTCAACGCCAGCCAGCCGCTGCGAAAGCCGCAAATCCGATGGGACTTTGACAGGCCGTTCAAATTGACCACAAAAAGATCCGGGGCCAGAGAACCCAGGGCAATATGCTCCAAATTGTCCATCACCAGCCGATCATAAATCTCGTCAACAAACAAGATCAGTTGGTGCCGCCGGGCGATTTCCACAATCCCCAGCAGAATATCCTTGTCATATAGCGCTCCTGTGGGATTGTTGGGGTTGATGACCACGATGCCTTTTGTCCGGTCGGTGATTTTGCCGCGGATATCCTCCAAATCCGGATTCCACTCAGCCTGCTCATCGCAAATATAATGCACCGCCTTGCCGCCGGATAGGGTCACGGAGGCCGTCCACAGCGGATAGCCGGGCGTGGGCAACAGGATCTCGTCCCCGTCATTGAGCAGGGCCTGCATACTGATGGTGATCATCTCGCTGACCCCATTGCCGATATAGATGTCCTCAATGCCCACATTGGGGATTTTTTTCAGCTGACAATATTGCATCACCGCTTTCCGGGCGGCGAACAGCCCCTTGGAGTCGCAATAACCCTGGGCGTCCTTGATGTTCAGCTTCATATCGTAGATAATCTCATCCGGCGCCAATACGCCAAAAGGAGCCGGGTTGCCAATATTCAGGTGCAAAATATCAATGCCCCGTTCCCGCATCTGGTTGGCTTCCTCCAGCAGCGGCCCCCGAATATCATAATGCACATTGTCCAGCTTTTTTGATTTGGGTATGTTTATCATACGACCAACCTTAACCTTTCTGCCGACAGCGCGGCGCCCGTCGTCCCGCCGTTATTTCCGGTAATTCGTATAGTATACACCAAGCGGCAGGAAAAACAAGCCCCGAAAGGAAGGTCGAAAGGAAGGTCGCTCTGTTGGGCAAAAATAAATCTTAATCGCAAAAATAAAGATGATCAGGGCTTAGGACTATTTTTGCCAATGCCGTCAAAGAAGAAGGCGACCACCCGCGCCGCCGCTTCCGACGGGGTATTGTAGATCATTACCGGCGGTTCCTCCCAGGGCCGCATGATATAGGTGATCGCTCCCATGAGGGCGCCCAGAAAAATATCCACATTAACCTGACGGATTTCCCCGCTCTCCACACCCTGGCGCAAAATCTCCGCCATCCATTCCCGCCAGCGCCGGGTCTCGGCCTGAGCGGTTTGTTTAAATTCTTTGACATATTGGCCCATATTGCTGAAATTCAGGTTGACCTGACCGCAATTGCTCTGGCGCTGGCCCATCACCGTCTCCACAAGGGCGTTAAGCTTGCCCCTGACGGTGGTCTGGCTGTCCATAGCGTTCAGCGCCTGTTGGACAGTCTCATCCATCTGATACTTGGCGGCGGCGACCAGCAGTTCTTCCTTGCTGCGAAAATATTCATATACCGTGCCTTTGCCGACACCGGCGGCGACGGCGACTTCCTCAATTTTGGTTTCGTGAAAGCCCTTGCCGCTGAAGCTTTCGATAGCGGCCCGCACAATGGCGTCCCGGCGATTTTTTTGCCGGCCGGCGCCGGAGCCGGCACCGGAGCGGTCGCCTGTACCGGAGCCGGCTCCGGAGCCGTACTCTTTGCTCGTCGTACTCATCATTATCACTCCGCCGCCGACGCCCGTTTGCCGCGAAAGAGCCGCCCAATAGCGTTGGCGATATTCTCAGCGTAAATATACATGCAGGGTACCAGCACCAAGGTGATCAACGTGGAGAAGCTCAGGCCGAAAAAGACCACAGTCCCCATGGGCGCCATCATCTCGCCGCCCTCGCCGCCGCCGATGGCGATGGGCAGCATGCCCAAAATGGTGGTAAGCGTCGTCATCAGGATGGGCCGCAACCTGGTCACGCCGGCCCGGACGAGGGCTTCCTCCCTAGCCATGCCCTTTTCCCGGCGCAGCACATTGACATAATCCACCAGCACGATGGCGTTATTGACCACAATACCCACCAGCATGATGATACCGATCAAGGATACCACATTGATGGTTCTGCCGGTGAGATACAGGCCCAGAATGACCCCGATGAAGGTGGGTGGCAAAGCGAACATGATGACAAAAGGATAAAGCAGCTGCTCAAACTGAAACGCCATGACCATATAGACCAACACCACCGCCAGAATAAGGGCCAATCCCAGATCGCTGAAGGCGTCCTCCATCTGGGCGTTGCTGCCGGCAAAATCTACCGTCACCTCCGGCGGCAGGTTCATACGGCTCACCGCGGCCTGCACATCCTGGGAAACCTCGGCCAGGCTCCTGTTGACCACGGCGCAGGAGACGGACACCTGGCGGCTTTGGTCTTGACGGATGATACTGGCCGGGCTGGTGTCGATCTCCAGGGCGGCGATATTGCCCAGTGGGATCAGGCTACCATTGGGCGAGGTAATGGTCAGGGACGCCAGATCGTTGAGATTTTGCCGGTACTGCTCGTCCATCACCAGGCGGATATCCAGTTCCCGGCCGCCTTCCCGGTATTTTGTGGGGGTGCTGCCATTGACGGCGGTAGAGACCAGAGTGGCCACGGCGGAGGAATTCAGGCCGTATTGGGCGGCCTTTTGCCGATCCACGATCACGTTGATCTCCGGGCTGCCATTTTCCAGGGAGGTAGTGATCTCCCTGGTATCGGGGATCAGCTCGATTTCCCGGGCCACCGCTTCCGCCAAATAACCCAACTGCTCCAAATCGTCCCCCAGCAAATTGACCTGAATATCGCTGCCGGTCAGCACCATAGTCCCGGAGGAGGCCACATCAATCTCAGCGCCGGGAATATCTTTCAGCCTGACCCGGATGTCCTCCAGCACTTCCTCCATGCTCCGTTCCCGCTGGGCCAAGGGCACCAGGCTGCCGCTGAAGGAGGCGGTAGAGCTGTTGCTGCCGCCCAGCAGGCTGGCGGCCAGGCCGCCGCCGCCGCCCACCGAGTTGGTTATTTGCTGATTCTCAGGGATTTCCCGCAAAATATCCTCTACCTGCCGCGCCACCCGCAAGGTCTCATGCAAAGCGGTGCCCCGGGGCAAATCCACGCTGACGGTATATTCCCCCGTGTCCTGGCCGGGAATAAACTCCATCCCGACCTGGGGCAGGAGGAAAACGCAGCCGACCAACGCCGCCAGGGTAAACAGCACCACCAGGCCTTTGTGCCGCAAAGAGCCTTTCAGAAGATACCCGTAGCCGTCCCGGATGCCGTCCAGAATTTTTTCCACCACCCGGCTGAGGCCGGCAAACGGGCCGCCGGAGCTTTCCACTACCAGCAGCTTGTTGGAGAGCATCGGCACCACCGTGAAAGCCACGGCCAGGGAGGCCAGCAAGGAGCAAGTGATGGTCAGAGCCATTTGCCCGAAAATCTGGGACGCCAAACCCTCCACAAAAACGATGGGCAGAAAAACCACGACGGTGGTGACAGTAGAGGCGGCCACGGCGCCGGCCACCTCTTTGCTGCCGTCTACCGCCGCGGTAAGCGCGTCCTTATTTTCCTCCTGCCGGTAACGGAAGATATTTTCCAGAATGACGATGGAATTGTCCACCATCATGCCCAGGCCCAGGGCCAGCCCGCCCAGGGAGACCAGATTCAGCGACACGTTGGTGAAAAACATCATGGCGAAGGTCGCGATAATGGATATGGGGATGGACAGCCCGATGATCAGCGTGCTGCGCCAGCTGCGCAGGAAGATAAACAGGATCAGGACAGCCAGCAGGCCGCCGGTGACGGCGCTGTCCACCACGTTGCTCAGGGACAGGTTGATATAATCCGCCTGATCCATGGCGACGGACAGCTCATAGCCCGACGGCGCTTCCGCCTCCAGATCGGTCAGCGCCTGCCGCACCCGCTGGGAGGTTTGCACCAGGTTGGCGTCGCTTTGCTTCATCAAGGAGAAATTGATACCCGGCTTGCCGTCGATAAATACATAGCTGGTGCGCTCCTTGCCCATCCGCTCCACTTCCGCCAGGGAGTTCAGGGGAATGTAACCGCCGTAGGCGCTGCTAACCTGCAAATCCCGGATATCGTCCAGGTTGTTGAACTCGCCGATAATCCGGACGGCGTGCTCTTTCATGCCTTCCTCTACCGTGCCGCCGGTGGCGTTGGTGTTTTCCTGATACAAAAGGGCGGCGATCTGGTTCATGCCAACGCCGTAGGCCAGCAGGCGCTGGGGATCCACCACGACCCGGACTTCCTCGGTCACGGCGCCGGAGACGGACACGGAGGCTATGCCCTCCACCCGCTCCAGCCGGGCCTGGATCGTATCCTCAGCGTAAGCGGTCAATTCCTCCAAGGTAGCGTCGCCATACAGGGCGACCCCCATGATCGGCATGGCGGAGGGATCCATTTTGATAATAGTGGGCTTGCCGGCGTCGGCGGGCAGCGCGGCGCCATATACGTCCAGGCGATCCCGCAGCTGGTTGGTGGCGTAATTCAAGTCGGCGCCCCAGGCGAATTCCGCTAAAACCATGGAGCTGCCCCGCATAGAATACGACGTCAGCCCTTGCACGCCGTTTACCGTGCCGATAGCCCCCTCCAGCGGCCGGGTGATCTGATCCTCCACCTCCTGGGGCCCGGCGCCCCGATAGGTGGTCTGCACCAGTAGCATCGGCAATTCCATCTCGGGGAACAAATCCATCCCCAAGCGACTAAGGGACATAGCGCCCAGCACGATCACGGCGAGAACAATCATCATCACCGCTACCGGGCGCCGGACGGAAAAGTCAAAGATTTTCACTGGCCGCCACCTCGGTTCAGCACATTCAGCGACCTGCCCTCTGTCACCGAATATTGCCCCTCCACGATGATCAACTCGCCTTCCGAGAGGCCGGAGCGGATTTCCGCGTCATTACCCAAGGTCATGCCCACTTCCACCCCGCGTCTGCGGGCCAGGCCATTTTCCTCCACAAATACCGCCGGCCCGTCCTCCATTTGCAAAATGGCGTATTGGGGCACGACCAGCGCCTGCTCGATTTTTTCCACTTCCAAAGCGATTTCCCCGTACATGCCGCCCTTGATCTCCAGCTCCGGGTTGTCAATCTCGATGGTGACGGCGTAGGCCCTGGTTTGGGGGGTAATAGTAGGCGGCACCGCCTTGACCAGGCCAGGCACCGGCTCACCGCCCAGGGCGGGAATATTGACCGCCAGCTCGTCGCCCTTGCGGACGCCCCGGATATAGTTTTCTCCTACCTGAACGTCCAGCAGCAGCTTGTCAATATTGACGACCATCGCCACCGGCGTGGAGGCAGCCGCCATTTGCCCCTCCAGCACAGGCAGGGCGCTGATAATCCCGTCAATGGTGGAGGTGACAGCCATTTTTTCCCTGGCCAGACGCAAGGTCTCCAGCTGCAGCTCAAGCTGGCGGACTTGATTCTCCAGCGCGGTCAGCTGGGCTTCCGCCGCGGCGCCGGCCTCGAATAAGGCCAGATTTTTCTCGTAATTGTCCTGGAGTTGGGTCAGGTTCAGCTGCAAGGTTTCCTCCTGAATCGCCAAATCCCGCATGTCCTGGCTCAGGAGCAATTGGCCTTTTCTGACCCGATCGCCTACCTCCACATTGACCCGCAATACCCTGCTGCCGGTGCCGCCGCCCATCATGGTGGCTTCTTCCTGGGGCCGCAGCAAGCCGCCCAGGGTGAGCGTCTTGACCAAATCCCGGCGGCCGGCGGCCGTTACGGTGACCGGCAAGGGGGCTTCCACCTCCGGCGGGGCTGCCGCGTCGGCGGCGGCGGCGGTAGCGGCAGCGTCGGCGCCGATGCTCAAGCCGCTACAGCCAGCCAGCAGCGGGGCGAGGCTGAGCAGGCCCAGCAGGGCCAACGCGGCCGCGGTGGCGGTGGCGGTGGCCGGCAATCGCGCCGGCGTTTTTGCCTTGGCCGGCGCTGGGGCCGGCCCATTCGTTTTAATCACCTGTTTTACCTGTTGCCGCAACTTTTCCATATACCTTGCTCCTTCAACAAAATCAATTCTTGTCTTACTTCTTATCTTATTTCTTGTCTTACTTCGTAGCTTGCTCGCGCTGAGACCCCTTTCGCGGGACTGACCGAACGGTCGGTCGGCTGCGTATATTCTACTCCCCCCTCCGAACCCTGTCAAAGGGGTTTTTGTGTATTTCAGGTGAACTTTCCCCCGTCTTTCAAAATGATTTCAAAAAGGTCAAAAACGTCGCAAAATACGGGTTTTCAGCTTGACAAGTGTCGTCAAAATACGTATACTGGGATTGCGGTAGGATATTATAGAACTATGTGCCACATTATAGCACGATTTGGCGGGGCGGCGGGTTTGGCCGATGCGGACTGCCGGTGATGCGGCGAGAGCGGGAGCGGAAAGGACTGATTTGATTTGATGCTGGAAAAAAGTTGTCAGGAGTTTTTGGCGGCGCTGGCCTCGGCGGAGCCGGTGCCCGGCGGCGGCGGGGCGTCAGCTTACGCCGGCGCTTTGGGCGTCGCTTTGGGCAGCATGGTGGCGAATCTGACGGTGGGCAAAAAAAAATACGCCGCCGCACAGGAGGATATTCAGGCTCTACTGCCCAAAGCCGACACCCTGCGGCAAGAATTGGCCGGACTGGTGGAAAAGGACGCGGCTGTTTTCGCGCCCTTGGCCCGGGCTTATGGCTTGCCCAAAGAGACGGCGGCGGAAAAAGAGCTGCGGGCCCAGGTGATGGAGCAAGCCCTGAGCGCCGCCGCCCTGGTGCCGCTGGAGATCATGGAACGAGCCTTGGACGGTTTGTCGCTGCAGGCGGAATTGGCGGAAAAGGGCAGCCAAATGGCGATCAGCGATGTGGGAGTAGGAACGCAACTGTTGAAAGCGGCGATTTTAGGCGCCTCTATGAATGTGTTCATCAATACCAAGCTGATGGCGGATCGACGGCTGGCGGCGGAAATGGCAAAAAAGGCCGATGATCTGATCGCCGCCGGCAGCGCGCTGGCGGATAAGATCTATCGGCAGGTGGAAGCGCGGCTGCGGTGACGGGAGGCTACCGGGGCAGGGAGCGAACGTGTAGCGGGGAAGCGGCGCGGCAGGCCAAGAAAGGATAGCTAGGCGAGAAGAATGACGGTATTAAAGGGCGCCGATGTGGTGGGGCAAATGAAGGAAGAATTGACGGCGGCGCTGGCGGCTTTGCGGGTGACGCCGCGTTTGGCCATCGTCCGGGTCGGCGAGCGGGCCGACGATTTGGCTTACGAGCGGGGAGCGATCAAACGGCTGAGCGGCTTGGGCCTGCAAGCCTCCGTCTTCGCTTATCCCGCTGATATCAGCCAGGAGGATTTTCTGGCGGCCTTTCGCCGGATCAATGATGATCCGGCTATTCACGGCATTTTGGTGTTTCGGCCCCTGCCGGGCCAAATAGATGACGGGGCGGTGATCGCGGCCATCGCTCCCGGGAAAGATGTGGATGGGATCAGCCCGGTCAATATGGCGAAGGTCTATGCCGGCGATCCCGCCGGCTTCGCCCCCTGCACGGCGGCGGCGGTTATGGCGATGCTGGATTACGGCAAGGTAGAGCTGAAGGGCCGGCGGGTAACGGTGGTAGGCCGCAGCCTGGTGGTGGGCAAGCCGCTGGCCATGCTTTTGCTAGGCCGGCACGCCACGGTGACGGTTTGTCACAGCAGGACGGCGGATTTGCCAGCGGCCTGCCGACAGGCGGAGGTGCTGGCGGCCTGCGTCGGCAAGGCGAAAATGCTCGGCAAGGAGCATATAGCGCCCGGCGGGACGGTGATCGATGTGGGAATCAATGTGGACGCGGACGGCAGCCTGTGCGGCGATGTGGATTATGCCGCCGTGGCGGACATCGCCGGCCTGATCACGCCGGTGCCAGGCGGCGTGGGCGCGGTGACGACGGCGATTCTGGCCCGGCATGTGATCCGGGCGGCGGCCGGCGCCCAAGCCGGCGCTCAGGACTTGCGCTAAAGCGGACGTTATCTGTCGTCAAAAAGGTAATTTTATTCAAAGCTATCTCTATGGCTAGGCTTCAGTTTCTGTGACAATGACGCTTACCCCGTCAGGTATGATCGTGATGCTGCCGTTGGCGTCACCGGAAAGCCCGGCGGCTATTCGCAGCGCCTCCGGAAAAGAGTGGGCCGGAAGCATATGAAAGGCTCGCGTCAGATCATCCGCTAAATCCGATATGTAGACGACCTTTGCCCGGGTCAAAACCCGGCAAAGGATTTGGGCCTGCCATTGATCGGGAATCGTGTCTTCCCCGGCGGCGGAGCGAACCCGGGAAAGGATGGCGTCGGGAGACCCGCCCTTTTCAAAGAGGCGGTAAAACGCCTCGCCGCCGTGACCGTCCCCTGATTGGGCGAACATGATAATCGCGCCGCCGGGGCGCACGCATTCCGCCGCGGTATTCATCCCCTTAACCGCTTGATAGATGTTTTGATCGAGGGGGTAACCGCCATTGGAGACAACGACGATATCGGCAGGCAAACGCCTTACCTGACACTGCCGGAGCAAAAAGTCGCAGCCGGCCCGATGCGCGAGGTCAGGGTCGCCCGCGGCGCTGTAAACCACCTCGCCCAACTCGTTCAGGACGACATTGACGATGAAAGCTAAACCGGCTTTCCCGGCGGCGTACAGCATATCGGCATGGACGAGGTTGTCGGACAAAACGCCCGCCCGGGAGTTGGGATGATCAATAAAAGCGGCGTTGTGGTTGTGCAGCACTGTGGCGCGGCCCGCGATCCCCGGCAGCACGCTTTTGCGCCCGCCGGAAAATCCGGCGAAAAAATGAGGCTCAATAAATCCTTCCGAGACTACCAAATCCGCCTCAGCCGCCAGGCGGTTGATCAGCAATCGCCCGCCGGAAGGCAAATCGCCCAGGGGAACCAGCATAGACAGATCATCGCAGTCATGAAGGACAATTTTTTCTTTGGCGATTATATCCTCGCCAAACTTGCGGGCCAATTCGGCCCCGGTCGTTGCCCGGTGGCAGCCGGTGGCGATCAATATCGTGATAGCGGCTCCCGGGTTTCCCTGGCGGAGCTCGTCCAATAATGGGGGCATTATTACTTTACTGGGCACGGGGCGCGTGTGGTCGCTGGCGAGGATCACGATATTTTTCTTTCCTTGGGCCAGCTCCCGTAGCCGCGGGCCGCCAATTGGCCGCGCCAAAGCCTGACGAACCAGCGCCGGCCCGTCCTGAGCGGGCCTGAGATCATGCAGGCGGGATCGTAGGATCCCGTTTAGGCGGTCGTCTGGCACATCAATCTCAATCGACTGTCTGCCATAAGGAATGCTGTGTCTGCTCAATGGACGGTCTGCCCCCTTTAGCGGCGGGTTGGCGGGTTGTCCGCCGGCTGTAGATTTTATTGCCCTTACTTCCTGCATTCCCGGATATTTGTAACGAGAATACCCTGAAACGTAGCAATAACAGCGCTTTTAGGGAATCTGTGCCCTCGTTACAATCACTAAATTATAACGAGGGCGGTGGCCTCAAAACCAGCATAAAATCAGCCGTTTAACGTTTCTCATCGTTACAATTCCGGGAATTCATGTTACTTAGAGTATATCATGTTTTTCTAACCCAAAATGTTTTTGGGCCATTTGCTCCAGCAAACCAAAACTCCGATCCGCGATCAGAGCCATAAGTGAAATGGGTAGCACCCCTTCCATCAGCATAACAGGGTCAAACCCGCGTATACCAGCGCTGATAATGAGCATACCGAGCCCACCCGACCCGGAAAAAGCCGCCAGTGTCGCTCCGCCAATAATGATGGTTGAGGCGGTACGCATACCGGAAATCAGCACAGGAAAAGCAAGAGGTGTTTGTACCTCCAAAAACAATCTCTGACGGCTCATGCCAAGTCCCAGCCCAACCTCAAGCATAAAATCAGGCACATTAGCAATGCCCGCAATGGTGCTGTAAACTATAGGCATCACCCCACCAAGCACCAGGACAATAATGCCGGGGACAGCGCCAAAACCGAAAATGGGAATCAGCATAGCGAGTAGCCCTATAGCCGGCAGGCTCTTTGAGAAAGACGTAAGTTTTTCTATAACAATCCTGAATTCCTTTCCTATGCCTGTCATGGCAAAAACGCCCAATGAGACACCGATTATAATACTCAAAAAACAGGCCCAAAAACTCATAACCGTATGCTGCCACGCCAGCAATGGCAAATCAACCGGATAACCTGAGCCGGCAATCAAAAAAGTACGGTTTATCGCTTCGTAAAAATCGTATTTTATATTGTCATACACAAAAACCACAGTAAAAAACAGTATCAGCAAAATGAGGATTTGTACAAAGCTTCTTTTCCTCACTGTACGTCTCCTCCATGCCATGCTTTAGAAACAGCGTCCATCCTTATAATGCCGAGCAGGCGCCCGTCCACCCCGCTAATGCCGACATGATCACAATTGTTGATAATCATCGCGGAAAGAGCGTCTTGCAAAGTCGCGTCTTCCGGCAAAATATTTATAGTATTGTCCAAACTTGCGGGCCGGTGAATGAAGCGGCTCACCGGGAAACGGGACAAGAGCTTCAGCATATAGTCCTTGCCCAAAAATTCGCGAATGACCGCTTCGTGCTCCCCTCCAATTAATTTTTCCGGCCTGTCATAGCCTAAAAGCGTGCCCTTCTCCAAGATGGCAATTCTATCCGCCATTCGCAGCGCCTCATCAATGTCATGGGTTACAAATACTATGGTTTTTCTTATTTTCTCTTGAATCTTTAGGAACTCTTTCTGCAATCGAGTACGATTAATAGGGTCTATAGCCCCAAAGGGCTCATCCATTAAAATAATGGGGGGATCGGCCGCCAAAGCTCTGGCGACACCCACGCGCTGCGCCTCACCGCCGGACAACTCAGATGGGAATTTATGTATATATTGGTTCGCGCTCAACCCAACTAAATCAAGCAGT
>JAISDE010000228.1 GCA_031265035.1 Peptococcaceae bacterium
CGCTGGCTGATCACCTGGGAAATCGCCTTGCTGCTGGGAAGCGGCATAATGGCCGCCGTAGCCCTGCGGCGAGCCGCCGTCGGGGCGGGCGGCGCCGACCGAGCGCCGGCCCTGGCCGCCGCGGCGAATATGCGCCGGCTGGAGGAAGAAGTTTTGGCCCTGAGCAAAGAGCCGGATTATCAAAGATTTCTCCCGCGGTTGCGCCGAATCTTTGAGGAAATCAAATACAGCGATTACGCCGGCGTCTCCGGGGCGGACGAGGCGCTGACGGAGCGGGTGACGGGCCTGAGAAATCTCCTGGCCGGCGACGAGCCGGACAAAGAAGCCGCCCTGGGCCGACGGGCCGACGAGATATCCCGCCTGCTGCGGGAAAGAGAGCGGGAAGTCCGCCTGGCCAAGGCCTCGGTAAATACCAGAATTCCTTAAATTTCCATACTTCTTAAATACCAGAATTCCTTAAATCCCCATACTCCTTAAATACCATACTCCTTAAATACCAGGATCTGTTAAATCATGAGACGCGGAGGTAGTCCGTATGGCTGACCAATACAACGCTGGCCCGCCCTGGATAGTGGTGATCATTGTCATGGTACTTTTTTTCCCGGTTGGGCTGGCCTTGCTGTTCTACAAGCTTTACCTGATGTGGCCGCGGTGGCAGAAGGGGATAGACGCGGTGGCTGAGCTGCATGAGCGGCGGCGCCGGCAGGCGGCGGCCAACGCCGGGGCCGCCCCAGGCGCCCCCGCTCCAGCCGCCGCTTACGCGGGGGCCGCCCCAGGCCCGGCGCCAGCCGCCGCCTACGCGCCAGCCAACGGCGGCGCGCCGCCCCCGGCGGCGCCTGTCGCTCCCGCCCGGCCGACGCCGTCTCACCGACCGGGCCGGCCAGAGCCAAAGCGCCTGCCCCACGCCTTGAAAAAAACAGGCGCCGTCTCCGTTTTGGGCTGGCTGCTGTTTTTCGTAGGTCTCCTTTTCGCCCGGGACTGCTTCTACGGCATCACCGACCACCTGTTTTTCGCCGTCATTTTTCTCGGCGCCGGCGTCTTCCGGATCTGGGCGGTTCTGGCCCGCTCCCGGCGCGTCAAGCGCTATCGCTATTACTGGGAGCTGATCGCCGAGCAGGGCGTCAGCGACCTGGACGAGATCGGGGTTGCCCTTGAGCGGGACAAATACAAGGTAATGGACGATCTGCGGCAAATGCTGCTCGCGGGCTATCTGCCCGGCTTTACCATCGACAAGGAGCAGCAGTCCATCCGCCCGTTTCAGCCGGCGGCGGAAGCCGGCCAGCCCAACGCCGGGGCCGCCGCCCGACCCGCCGCCGCCGCTGCCAGTGGACAAAAGTGGGACGGTCAGCCTCATCAGTCCGTGATCTGTCAAAATTGCGGCGCCGCCAACCAAATCATCGGCCCCAGCGGCGAATGCGAGTATTGCGGCTCCCCTCTCGCGCCCCGTAACACCTGAAACCTTACAGGCACCAGCACAAACATCAGCGCTAACACCAGCGCCAACACAAGCACAGGCGCCAACACAAACACCAGCGCCAACACAAGCACAAGCACAAGCACAAACACAAACATCAGCGCCAGCACACACACACACACACACACAAACAAACACACATACACAAGCACAAATACGGGCAACGCCAAAAGCGGGAAAGGAGAAGACATGGCAGACATTGACATCAACCGCCCCATTACCAACCCCTCCCTGGTGGACGCCATGGACAAGCTGCAACGAAACGTCACCCTGGACACCGAATCATCCTTCATCAAGACGCTGAGAGAGGCCCGGCTTTTGGCGCCGGTAGTGATCACCCCCAGCCTTGAGGATATCGACAAGGACGGGAAAATTGTCCTGAAAGAGGACACCAGCATCAGCTTCCAGAGCATCAAAAACGAGAAAGGCGAACGTTTCTTCCTGGTTTTCACGGACTGGGACGCCATTTTTCACTGGCGCAAGGAGCCGGATCAGCAGACGCTAATCGTCACCTTTGACGACCTAAACAGCCTGTCGGCCAATAGTCGGGAGAGCATCCAGGGCTTTGTGCTGAATCCCGGCAGCCACAACGTAATCATCCGGAAAGAAAACCTCCGGGCCATCAACGAGCAGCCGCCGGCCGGCGAGGTCGCCGTCGGCGCCGGCACAAAAGTCCTCCTGGGCGAACCCAAAAAATACCCCAGGGAAATGATCGGGGCGATCAGTGATTACCTGAAAACCCAGCCGGCGGTAAAACAGGCCTTTTTTATGCTGATGATGCGGAATGAGCAGCAAAGCTTTCTGGTGGTCGTTGATTGGCTCGCGGCGCCGGCGGATAAAAAAGCGGTCTACGACGGGATCGGGCAGGCTGCCCTACCCCATTTGCGCCAGGGGCAATACCTGGATTTAGTGGCCGCCGATGAGGAACTGGGCAAAAGCGCGGTAGAAAATTGGCAACCCTTTTATACCGTCGCCGATTAAAACATCAGCAACAGGAGCGCGATATTGAGATTCAGATTAAACATTAAATACCTGCGCGCTTTTATCATTATCCTCATCATTGAGGCGATAATAGCCGTTTTTATCCATGATCATATCATCCGGCCGTACGGGGGCGACGTGTTAATCGCCCCGCTGATTTATTGTCTCATCCGCTCATTGATCGCGAAAGAGATTAAACCGCTGCCCTTGTACATATTCATTTTCCTCGTCTTGGTGGAGATTGGGCAATATTTCAATCTGGCGAGGCTGCTGGGCCTCGGTGATTATCGGATCGCGCGGATAATCCTAGGCGCCACCTTCGACCTAAAGGACATAGTCTGTTACTTGGCAGGCTGCGCCGGATTATGCCTCTACGAGATGACCCAAAAGCCCAAACCTCTTTGAATCTACCGATTTGACCCTACAGGGTTGAATCTACCGGTTTAAAACTCCATCTGTTCGATCCTACCGGGCCGGGGTGATGCCCAGCACGCCCCGCATTACGCCATAAACCATAGAGGGATATGCCCTTACGTTGTCAATAGCCTTTGGGTCATAGGCGTAGAAAAAACGCGGCGCGTAAAGGGGGATCGCCATGCAATCCGCCGCCATCGCGATCTCAAATTCGCGGATACTGTCCTTCAAATCCGCCTCCGATACCGCCGAGCGCATATGCCGCACCGCCGCCGCTGTGGCCGGCTGCTCCACGGCGTGAAAATATACCGGGGAAGTGGCGTCATAATTGATTACGAAGTCCCCCTGCGGCGCCTGCATATAACCCCATGAGCCAAGGTAGGAATCAAAATCCCGGCTCAGGCGGCGGGAAATATAGGTTGTGCGTTCCAGCGGCGTGATCTCCAGGTTTATGCCGACATCCCGCAGATTGCGGGCGATTATTTCCGCCCCATTGACCTGGGCGTTATCATTGGCGGTAAGGAGCATATTGAAAGAGACGTTATCCCCACTCCCCGGCGCGTTCAGAATACCGTCCCCGTCCGTATCTTGATAGCCTGCCGCCGCAAGTTCCGCCCTGGCTTTTTCCGGATCGAGGCCCGGGTATTTGGCCGCCGGGTCAGAGCCTTGATAATCCCGGTAAATCGGGGCGATGATGCTGTCCATCACGTCGCCTTGCCCTTTCATGGAAAAATCCAGAATGGTCTGCTTATCTAACGATTCGGCTATAGCCCGGCGTAGCGTCGGGTCGGCGAGAAAACGGTTTTCCAGCTGAAAACCTATGTGGGTGAATCCCAGGCTGATGTTTTGGGTCAGGCCATAGCCCTTTTGCTCCAACTGGAGGGCGATATCATAAGGGATATCGCGGGCGGTAAGGTCGATCTCCCCACTTTGCAAAGCCAGCGACAGCCCGTTCACATCAGGATAGACGCGAAAAAGCAGCTCTTTCGCCGGCCGCGCGCCATCGGGGGCGGCGGGCCAGTTATCTTTAATCAGATCAAAGCGGTAATATTCCCCGCGGCGAAACTCCCGCAGCCGATAAGGCCCCATGACGACAGGATCTTCCTCGTTTAGGAAGGACTTGGGGTCATCCATCTTTTCCCAGATATGCTTTGGCACAATCGGCAAACGCAGCCCTATGGCGGTCACAAATGTATAGGTAGGTGACTTCAAGTGAAATATCACAGTTCGCGGATCCGGTGTCCGCACTTCTTCCACCGCCTCCAGGGGGGTGGTCAAAACATTGGAGAGACGCAAGTCGCCCGCCAGATACTTGGTATAGGCCACATCCGCCGATGTGAAGGGAACGCCGTCCGACCAGGCGAGATCCCCCCGTAAATAAAAGGTGACGTCCAGGCCGTCGTCGCTGACCTCGTAACGTTCCGCCAGATTGGGCAGCGGATTCGCGTTTTGATCCGGTAGAAGCAAGGGCGGATAGGACATAGCCGAGAACCAGTGCCCGGCGTTGCCGTCAATACTTGTCAGCGGATTCAGTGTGTCCGGATCCGCCAGCATTCCCAGCCTTAGCAGCGCGAGCTGATCGTTCCCCGGCGCCGCCGCTTCCTGCCCCCCCTGGCCTGAGTTGACGACGCCCGGGGACGCGGGGGACGCGTCTGAAGGGGCGGTTGAGCCTGTGGCGCCGCCCCCGCCAACTTGCCCGGCGCCACAGGCCGTCAGGAGCGCCAACATCAACGCCAACCATATTTTCATCCTCAACATTTTCGTTATTTTCATTATTTTCAACACTCTCATCTTCTTCATTTTCATCTCCATCCCCTTCATTTCCATTTCCATTTCCAATTTCCATTTACATTTCCAATTTACATTTCCAGCCTCCATTATGACCTGCCCGGCAGATTCAGC
>JAISDE010000158.1 GCA_031265035.1 Peptococcaceae bacterium
TTATGGGTGATCATCAGGATAGAGACGCCCATCTCGTCCCGCAGTTTTTTCAGCAGCTCCAGAATCTGAGCTTGCACGGTTACGTCCAAAGCCGTCGTCGGCTCGTCGGCGATAATAAATTTGGGCTGACAGCTGATGGCCATGGCGATAATGACCCGCTGACACATGCCGCCGGATAATTCGTGAGGATAGGCGTTCATGCGGCTTTCCGGCTCCGGGATACCTACCAGCCGCAGCGTTTCCACCGCTAGATCGTAAGCCTCCCGGCGGCTAAGGTCTTTATGGGTACGGAGCAGCTCCGTCATCTGGCCGCCAATCTTAAATACGGGATCCAGAGAGGTCATGGGATCCTGAAAAATCATGGCGATATCGCTGCCCCGCAGCCTCAACAGCTCGCGATTTGGTATTTTCCGCATATCGCGACCGTCAAAGATCACTTCTCCGTCCACTATTTTGCCCGTTTTGGGCAGCAAACGAATCAAGGAGGAAGCTGTGACGCTTTTCCCGGATCCGGATTCGCCTACAATGCCCATGATTTGACCCCGGCTCATGGTAAAACTGACCCCATCCACCGCCTTGGCGGTACCGCTGGCGGTGAAGAAGTAGGTTCTCAAGTTGTTGACCCGGAGGATTTGCTCTTTCATGGAGCCACCTATCTCATATTTCGCTTTATACTTTTCGCTTTTCGCTTTATACTTTTCGCTTTTTACTCATATTTCGCTTTCATTTCCCGGAAGGCCTGACGTACCCGCCCGATGGCCTCGGGATCCCCGAGAAGATCCGCGCCGGACATGGCCAGGGCTTTGGCAGCCACCTCAATAGCCCGGTAGCCGGCCAGGGAGCCGCAGGCGTCCTCAAACTCCTTGGTATGGCCCCGCAGATTGGGCACTACCTTGATATAAGACTGCAAACCCGGCACCTTATGGGTCACGTCGCCCATATCGGTGCAGCCGATACCCAGCTCTTTTTCCCGAGGCGACACCGGCTCCCCCAGAGCCTGGAAGTTGGCTGCCAGGAGTCCTTCCAGCACCTCATTGTTGCGGATATCCTCATAGGTATAGCCGTCTATCTGATGCTCAAATCTTGTGCCGGTAATAGCCGCCAGATTCCCGCAGATATCAATCAGCCGATGGTACAGCTCCCACTTGTATTTCATGGAAAAGGAGCGCACGGTGAATTTGGCCTGGCAGTGATCGGGAATCAAAATAGGTTCGTCTCCCCCCTTGGTAATAATGCCCAGGATTTTGCCCCGGTCGGCGATTTCCAGGCGCAGGGCCTGAATAATATTGAAAAGCTCCAGCACCGGCGTCAGGGCGCTGACCCCTTCCTCCGGCCAGGTAGCGGCGTGGGCGGTCTTGCCGTAAAAATCCGCGATAACATCGGTACGGGAATAAGAGATATCGTTGACCACCGTCTCGCTGGCCGAATGAATCAGCATGGCGGTATCCAGCCCGTCAAAGCCCCCCCGCTCCAGCATTACCACCTTGCCGCCGCCCCCTTCCTCGGCGGGAGCGCCGATGACGGTGACTTTGCCGCCCCGCGCGTCAACGATGGGTTTGAGAGCCCAGGCGGCGCCGATAGCGATGGGGGTCATCAGGTTGTGGCCGCAGGAATGGCCCATACCGGGGACGGCGTCATACTCACCGATGAAGCCCAGATTCAGGCCGGGCTTACCGCTGTCGTACACGGCCCTCACCGCCGTTTCCAGGCCGCAATAGCCATGCTCCACCTCAAAGCCTGAATGCCTCAGGCAATCCGCCACAGCGGCGGAGGATTTGAACTCCTGGTAATTGTACTCAGGATGCTTATGAATGTAACCGGCCAGTTCCCAAAGCCTGGGCATCAGCTCCGCCACCCGCTCCTGTACCATTTGTTTGTAATCCGCTATTTGTTCGCAATCCGCCATTTGTGTGTAATCCATAGAGAATTATCCCCTCTATTTTTTCATTTTTGGGTCCAGCACATCCCGGACGCCGTCGCCAAACAGGTTGAAGCCCAATACGGTAATTAAGATAAAAATACCGGAAATAGCGGCGATATGGGGAGCGGTATTCAGCGCTCCCCGGCCCCCCTGGAGAATATTGCCCCAGGAGGCCGTAGGCGGCATAATGCCAAGGCCCAAAAAGCTCAGGGCCGCCTCGGAAATAATCGACCCCGCCACGTTGAGCGTAAAATAAACAATGGTAGGCGAAATCGCGTTGGGCAAAATATGCCGGAAAAGAATACGGACGCCGCCGGCCCCCAAAACCCGGGCGGCAGTACAGTATTCCTCATTTTTAACCACATGGGCCTGGCCCCGGACAATTCTGGCGAAGCTGGGCACATTGGAGATCCCGATAGCGAGAATCACGTTGAAAACGCCGGATCCCAGAATGGTCATCAAAATAATGGAAAGCAGGATGAAAGGAAAGGCGAACATGCCGTCCATAATACGCATGATGACGGAATCCACAATACCGCCCTGATAGCCGGCCGCCAGCCCCAGCAGCAAGCCGATGACGCTACCTGTCAGCGTGCCGCCCACGGCGACAAAAATAGAGATGCGGGCGCCATACACGATACGGCTGAATAAGTCCCGGCCAAATTCGTCGGTGCCGAAAATGTGGCCCGCTGTCCCCGGGCCTTTGAAAGCTTGGGAAATGGACAGGATATTCGGATCCTGGGTAGCGATCAGCGGCGCGAAAATGGCCAGAATCAACATAAAGACAATGATCACCAAACCGATAACCGCCGTTTTATTGCGCATGAGCTTACGCCAGGTGTTGTTGGCCCGCCGCTCCCTTTGCAGCATCTCGGCTTGCCCCTCTATGCTCACGCTATTTCCTCTCCCCCCTCATAGCTCACCCGGGGATTGATCATCAGGTAGATCAGATCCACAATTAAATTGACAAAAACAAAGACAATGGCGATAAAAAGCACCGCCCCTTGAATCAGGGCATAATCCCGGTTAAATACGGCGCTGTAAATCAGCATACCCATACCCGGCCAGGAAAAAATAGTCTCGGTCAGGATGGCCCCGGAAAAAGCGCCGGCCAGCTGCATACCCACCACGGTAACCAACGGCGGCAAAGCATTTTTTAACGCGTGCCGCCAGATAACCGCCGCTTCCCGGATGCCTCTGGCCCTAAGGGCTTTGACGGACTCCTTGTTCACCACCTCCAGCATACTGGAGCGGGTGATACGGGCAAAGGTAGCGGTGGGAATAGTGGTCAGGCAAACCACAGGCAATACCATGTGCTGGATAACATCCCAGAAGCCGTTTTGCAGAGAGCCCATGCCGAGTACGGCGAACCACCCCAGCTTGACGCTGAAAACCAGCACCAGCATCAAGCCCAGCCAGAAAATAGGCATAGACACGCCTACCAGGGCCAAGACCATAAAAATATAGTCAAGAGCGGAATATTGTTTGACGGCGGAAAAAATGCCGATGGGCACGCCGATGAGTACCGCCAGCACCATGGAGGACAGCGTGATTTGCAGCGTGGCCGGCAGCCGATCCAAGATCAAATTCAGAACCGGCCGGTTGTAGGAGACTGACCTGCCAAAATCCCCCCGCAAAACGCCAATGAGATAATCAAAAAATTGCTCCAGCATAGGCTTGTTCAACCCAAGTTCTTCCCGCATTCGGGCAATCTCGTCCGGCGACGCCTGAGGACCCATTAAAATAGCCGCCGGGTTACCGGGGATCAAGCGGGTCAAGACAAAGGTGAGCGTGATAACGACAAACAAGATGGGAACCAGTTGAACAAGGCGCTTTAAAATTGTTTTCAGCACTTGTGTCACCTGCTTATTATTGATGGGCCGCTCCCGTCATCCCGTCAGACCCCTAGGAAAGCCAGACGTTGACCTCGTCGCTGACCAGGACGATGACATTGTCAGCCCGTTGGATATAGCCATGCACATTGGCGGTGGAGCCGTCGGTAACATTCTCATTGCCATAGATGAAAATCGGGTTCTCGTCCATAACGATTTTCAGGACCCTTTTGTACATATCCGCCCGTTTGGCCTGGTCGGTCTCAATCAAGGCGTCTTCCAGCAGCTTATCCACCTCGGCGTTTTTGAAGCCAGCGCCGTTGCCCAGGGCGCCAATCTCACCGCTGTAGAATATCTTATTCAAGAAGAAGAAGGGATCCGGATACCAGGTCCAGGACATGCCATAGATATCGGCGTTGCCGGAGGAAGCGATCTCACTGAAGGTACCCCATTCGCTGGGAATGATCTCCACGTCAATATTGAGGTTTTGTTTCACGTATTGCTGCACGATTGTGGCCATTTTAATACGAAAAGCCGTATTGCTGATATACAGCTTGAGGCTGAGACCGTCGGGATAACCGGCCTCGGTCAGGAGAGCCTTGGCCCGCTCAGGATCGTAAGGGAGAGCCTCACTTTCCAGGGATTTGTCATAGCCCCAGGAACCGGGAGGCAGGGGAACGCTGGCGATTTGCGCCTCACCGTAAGGATATACGCCGGCCACCAGATCTTCCCGGTCGATGGCCATGGTGATGGCGTCCCGAACCTTCTTGTCGGCGGTGGGGCCGTTGACCTGATTCATATACAAATAAGCGATATGCAGGCCGGCTGTCTCATCCAGCACCAGATTGGGATCGTCTCGGACGATTTGCACCGCCTCGCCCTGGAGGGAGGTAGCCAGATTCAGGGCGCCGGTTTTCAGGGCGTTGGCCGCCTGGGCATGATCGTTGATGTACATGAAGGTAACGCCATCCAAGTAAGGGGTCGCCGCCCAGTATTTGTCGTTGCGAACAGTAACCGCCTCTTGATCCAGTTTGAATTCTTTCAGGATGAAAGGCCCGCTGCCTACCAGGTGCGCGCCGAAATCGTCGCCCCAGCCCTCAACCTCTTCCCGAGGGACAATAGAGTTGCCGGCGTCGGTCAAAGCGGTCAGGAATACGGCGTTGGGGCCGGTGAGGACGCATTTTACCTCGAAATCGCCCAGAACCTCACAGTAATCCAGCATGTCCAGCCGGTTCAGGGAGGATTCCCTGGCCGAGCGCTCCAGAGAGTACTTGATATCCTCGGCGGTCAACTGGCGGCCGTCCTGGTATTGGCCGGGATGGAAATAGATGTCTTGCCGCAGCTTGAAAGTGTACTCCAGGCCGTCCTCGCTGATGGCCCACTCGCTGGCCAGATTGGGCTTGATGCCGCTCAGGTCCATTTTGTAATCCACCAGGGTATCACAAACGCTGCGAATGATCTGAGATTCGTAAGTACCGGTATATTGGATGGGGTCTAAATATCTGGGGGACGCCGGCAGAGAAAGCTTCAGCACACCGCCGGATTGGGGTTGGCCGCTGTCCGGCGCCGGGGTGGCCTCCGCCGAGCCGCCGGCGGGCGGCGCGGTCTCCGTCTGACCGCCGGCGGGCGGGGTGACAGACGGGGGCTCATTAGCGACGGTGGAACCGCAGCCGCCCAGCGCGCCAAACATCAGGGCAGCCAGAAGAATGATGGACAGTATTTTTTTGCTCATAATAATACCTCTTTCCTTAAAATAATGCTCTGAATAATGCTCTGATAAAAAACATTCAATGTTTTCAGTATTATATACTATCAGTCATTATTCCGCAAGCTTTGTGTCCATTGCCATATCGCCTATTTTGCTATATGATAATATCTATCGCCGTGATAATATTTATCGCTATGATAATATTCATCGCTATATGACAATACTGATTAGGGAGGGACAGTCATGTTATTTCGACAGATGCTGGAGATATTCGATTTATTGGACAAGCCGTCGGCGAACGGTGAGGAAATAGCTGATCTGATGCGGCGGCGCGGCGCCAGCGAGGCTAAGGCGCGGCGTATCCAAGGTGATAAAGGCGGCACCGATAATATTAAAATATTGATCAAGGGCTCCCAGGGACGATCTTCCGGCGGCGGCGCCCCTACCTTGGGTATTATTGGCCGCCTGGGAGGCTTGGGGGCCCGTCCGGAGCGTATCGGCTTTGTCTCCGACGGCGACGGGGCGTTGGCGGCGTTGACCGCGGCGCTGAAGCTGGCGGAGATGCGTAAAAACGGCGACGCGCTCCCCGGAGACGTGATCATCGCCACCCACATTTGCCCGGATGCCCCTACCCAGCCCCACGACCCGGTGCCCTTTATGGATAGCCCCATCGACATGGCCCTCTCCAACGCCACGGAGGTAGATCAGCGCATGGAGGCTATTTTGTCCGTCGATACCACCAAAGGCAACCGTATTATCAATATAAACGGCTTCGCTATCTCTCCTACCTGCAAAGAAGGATATATCCTGAAAGTCTCCAATGACATCATGGACGTGATGACTGCCGTTACCGGCAGGATGCCCCAGGTCTTCGCTTTGTCCCAGCAGGATATTACACCCTATAGCAACGGGCTGTATCACGTCAATAGCATTCTCCAGCCCGCCGCCGCCACCGCCGCGCCTGTTGTCGGCGTGGCCATCACCGTGGCCCATATGGTAGCCGGCTGCGCCACAGGAGCTACTCACGGCGCGGATGTAGAGGCCGCCGCCCGTTTTGCCGCGGAGGTAGCGAAGGCGTTTGGCGCCGGCCAATGCGCCTTTTATGACGAGGCGGAGTTTTCCCGCCTGAAAAATCTTTACGGCGAGATGACCCACTTTCAGACCCCAGGCAAAGAAGCAGGTAAAGAAGCGGGCAAAGAGGCAGGCAAAGAGGCATGATCAAGCAACGGGTCGCGGCTATTACCATCGGCCAATCCCCCCGGGAGGATATGACGGAGGATAGCTTCGCCCGGCTGCCCGCCGATCTGGAAATTGTGGAATATGGCGTTTTAGACCCTTTTACCAAAGATGAGGCGATAAAACGATTTTCGCCGGGTTCCGGGGATGATGTCCTGGTTTCCCGGCTACGGGACGGTAGCCAGATAAGGCTGGCGGAGAAAGCGGTGACCGGGTTGCTGCAAGCCGCCATCCACCAGGCGGAAAAAGAGGGGGCGGCGGTGATCCTGCTGCTTTGCACCGGCGAATTCCCGGGGCTTCAGCACGGGAAGCCTTTGATCGCGCCCCTGCCCCTGCTCCATGGGACTGCCCGGGCGCTGGCGGGAGGCCGGAAAATAGCGGTATTGATTCCCGACCCGGCGCAGGTGGAGCCCTCGAAGCGGCGCTGGCGGGAAAGCGGCCTGGAAGCCCTGGTCGTCGCGGCCTCGCCTTATGAGGATATCACCAAGGTAGAGCGGGCCGCCGCCAGTCTGCGGGGCAGCGGCGCGGCTCTGCTCTGTCTGGATTGCATAGGTTATACCGTGGCCATGAAGGGCCTGGCCGCCCGGGCCAGCGGCTTGCCGACGCTTTTGCCCCGTACGCTGATGTCCGCCATAACCGCGGAGTTCTTGTCGCGCCATCCTTTCTAATCAGAGATTCGGAATCCTGTGAATGTGTCTCAGCATTATTTTATTTCAGGAGGAAACGCTATGCTGAAAGACAACAAAAGCCCTGGAATCAGAAACATCCTCTTTGTGGGCCTCTTAAAGCTGGCGGAATTGCAGGCTATGGCGTCCCAGCCGCGTAAAGAGAGCCGGGGCGTGTTTTACCGCCGTTAAACACGGCGATCTTGACACTGTGGGCGCATTGATCGGAAAGTAACAGACCTAAGTTGGTATACAGTCCATCCGCGCCCACCATGCCCAGCGTCCGCATTTGCCCTTCGCCAAAGGCTACGCCCCGCCGCGCGAATTCCTCCTCCGCCGCCTGAAAGGTCAAGTCCTGCGTCAGAGAGCGGGCGGCCTCAAATTTGTCGCCGTCGGTCAGCTTAATCATCTCGCGGATTTGCTCAAAGCTGGCGGGAACCGAGGACGCGCCCTGCCGCCGTAACCCGACCGTGAATCAGCTTGGGTGGCCGCGGCTTCGCTTCCCCGATCTCAATAGCCTGGGCCACCAGCCGACCGCCTTCCTCCCCCTTGTCGGCGGCGGCGGTATATAGCTCCGCCAGCGCCTCGCCCTTTTCCACCCACTGGCCAATCTTCTTTTTGAGGATCAAGCCCGCCCTATGGTCAATATCGTCTTCCTTGCGCAGCCGGCCAGCCCCCAGCGCCGCTGAGGCATTGCCGATAGCCAAAGCGTCTATAGCCGTCACATAGCCGGTCGCCGGGGCCTTTACCGGCAGTATAAAAGGCGCTGCCGGAAAGCGGTTCGGCTCATCCAGGTAAGACGGATCGCCGCCTTGGGCGGCCACCATTTGCTTTAATTTCCCGAAGGCCCTGCCGTCGGTCAAAGCCTGACGGGCCATTTTACGACAGCCGTCGATATCGCCGTCTCCCTTGCCAGCCAAAAGCAGCATATTGGCGGCCAACTCCAGGCACAGCCGCCGCAAATCCCCGGGCCCCCGCCCCATTAAAGTCGCCGCCGCCTCCATTACTTCCAGAGCGTTGCCGACGGCAGCCCCCAAGGGCTCATCCATATCCGTCACTAAAGCGATGGTCTCGCGGCCTACCTTTTCGCCAATGGCTACCATAGCCTCAGCCAGTCTGAGGGAGCCCTCCAGGGTCTGCATGAAGGCGCCCCGGCCGGTTTTGACATCCAGTACGATAGCGTCAGCGCCGGCGGCAATTTTTTTGCTCATGATTGAGGCGGCGATCAGGGAGATATTTTCCACGGTGCCCGTTACGTCCCGCAAGGCATAGAGCTTTTTGTCCGCCGGGGCTATGTTGCCCGATTGGCCGATCACGGCAATGCCTACCTCTTTGACAACGCGGCAAAATTCTTCCTTGGGCAGCTCCGTCCGATAGCCGGGAATGGACGCCAGCTTGTCCACCGTGCCGCCGGTATGGCCCAGACCCCGACCCGACATTTTGGCCACCGGTACGCCGCAGGCGGCTACGATAGGCCCCGCGATCAGGGTAGTTTTGTCGCCGACGCCGCCGGTGCTGTGTTTGTCTACCTTGATACCTGGTATGGCGGCAAGATCGATATGATCCCCGGAAGCCGCCATGGCGTCCGTCAGCCAGGCTGTCTCTCGCTCCGTCATGCCTTGAAAATAGATGGCCATCAACCAGGCGGCGGCCTGATAATCCGGGATACTGCCGCCGGTATAACCGGCCACTGCCCAAGCGATCTGTTCCCGGGTCAGTTCTTTGCCATTTCTTTTATCGACAATAATGTCGTACATTCTCACGCCGGATCCTCCCTCTTAACCCTCAAGATCCTCCGAGCCAAATGCCTGAGGCAAAAGGCAGTACCTTTTCCATACGACACCTTGCCCTCTTTGATTCGCGCTGTCTCACCGATGACGCTCCTACTAAAAACGCCGATAAACACCGATGACGCGCCGATAACGATAGTATATAACGGGGTGGTAAATATCGTCAATATGTGATAGGATTACTCTAAAAAGTTATTCAACGTCATTCAACGCCATTTAACGCCATTTAACGCCATTTAACGCCACTTAACGATAAACAGGAGGTAGCTCTCGTGAGTTCTCTGTACACGGCGGCTGAGTTGGAGAGGCGGCGCAAGCAAGAATTGGAGCGGTAGCGCCGGGAACGGTTGCTGGGCGCTGTCGGGGTGATCGCTGACCACGCCGCGGGCCTTAGCCGGCTGGCGGCCTTGTTGACGCCCGGTCTTTGCGGGCACTAACCGAGATGTTCTTTAAGAACGAGACGTTTTTGAGACAGTTCACGAGTCCTAAGCGGGAAATGATCATACGGCCGCGGTACTTCACTCTACGCCGCGCCGCGAGGGGCGGCGACGGCGGTAGCGTGTTGGATTAGGTGGATTGACGGATAAGGGGATGAGGGCTTGAATAAAACAATAATACACTGTAAGACCACGGCGCCGATTTTTATGGCGGGCGCGGAAACACAGTCAAATGAGGGGCGGGAACTGGTTCCCGAGCTGCGCGTCACCGGGATAAAGGGTTGCATGCGCTTTATTTGGCGGGCTATCCAGTGCGCCGACGACGTGAAGAAACTTCGCGCGGCCGAGGGGCAGCTGTTCGGCAACGCTTTCGGCGGCAAAGACAACAGGCAATCGGATATGCGGATACGCCTTATGAACATGCGTTTTGCCGCGGGTATGGAGGTTATTCTCCCTCACCGAGAGTTGGACGAATACAAATCCGAGCCGGGTTATGACCGCGGCCGAACAAAAGCGTTCTCCGCGCGAGCCATCAAAAGCGGCAGCGCGTTTGACGTCGCGATCTCAAGTTTCGGCGAAGCCGAGAGACACCGCGACTTTGTCCGTCTGTTCGCGCTGACTTGCTTGCTGTACGGGTTTGGCAGGCGCTCGCGTAAAGGCTTTGGCACGGTGATGATAACGGGCATTGACGGCGTCGGCGGCTATCGTGATGTTGGTGGCGCTGTCAATTATACGTTTAAAGGCGCGGAGGATAACTTAAACCGGCTTTCGATCTTCGGCGCGGAGTATTCGCGGCCCAATGACACTATGATACGCGCGATCGCGAGGTCGCCCGCTGATTACCCGTACATTGAGAGTATTAAAATCGCCGGAACGCTGATTTTTGACCATACGGAGGATATTATCGGTCAAATCGGTATGGCGGCGCACCACCACGCCGGCGAGATATTTCTCGGCACCCTTAAACCTCATTTCGCGTCCAGCGCTCTGCTTTCGACCATGCCCTGGGACAATGACAACTACTGTTGCGTCGTCACACAACTGCATTGTACCAATCCGTTTACGCTGGCCAAACGCGACGAATTCTATGAGGAACTTGACGGGAGGGTTTGATTTTGAGGTATTTGACGCTGTTTACAATCGGACCCGCTCAAAGCTTTATCGCCAAGGCGCGTAAGCTGCGAGATCTGTACGCGGGGAGTTTTCTACTGTCGTATCTGTCAAAGCAAACAATGCTCAAAGCGCTGGCCCTCGGCGCCGGGATACTGTCCCCCGACCCGTCGCGGCAATCCGCGTCGAACAGGTTTTTAATGACGGTGGAAGCGGAAAACGTTGATAGATTGCGCGAGTTTTGCGGCGCCCTTGAGGCGTACGCGCGCCAAAAGTGGACGGATATCGCCCAAAATGTATTGGAGCGAACCCGCCTTGATTACTCCGCCGCCGTCGCGGCTCAGATTGAGTCATTGATCCGGGTCTACTACGCCTCGGCGGAGTACCGGGGCGGCGAGGAATTGGTCGGGTGTTATATCGACGTTATTAAGCGCTTGGGCGCGGCGAAGACGACGCGGGGTTTCGCGGGGCTGGACGAGCCCTACGGGCGCAAGTGCGGCCTTATGCCTGAGCACAACGCGCTGTTTTACCGCGAAAGACAAGATTACCTTGTGGCGGAAGCGCAAAAGGTGACAGAGAGCAATGTCCGCAATTTGGATAAGTATATTCAGCCGAACGAGGCCCTCGGCGCGGTGGCGTTTGTTAAGCGGTGCCTCAAATACGCGATACCCGAATTTGACGACATGTTTCCGTCTGTTACCGACATTCGCGATATGTGCGGCGGCAAGTCAAGCCCGCGCGAGGACGATAGCGGATATTACGCCCTTGTGCTGTTTGACGGCGACGATATGGGCAGATGGCGCTACGAGCCTGATAAAAATGGGGTTAAGCCCGACGACGCGGAAGTGTTTCAGGCGCTCCTGAGAGGCAAAATCAGCGAGTTCGCCAGCCGGAGTTCCCGGGAAATCGTTGACTGGGGCGCGGGGAAAAACGGTGTGGTAGTCTATGCCGGCGGCGAGGATTTTCTAGGCGTGTTGAATATCCGCGGCGTATTCGCCGCGTTGCGGGAATTGCGGGAAACCTTAGGCGCGATAGATTTATCGGGCTATACTGACAAAAAACTGTCGTTTTCGGCGGGCATTGTTATCGCCCACGTCAAAACACCGCTGTTCGCGGCGTTCGATATGGCGCGAGCCGCGCTGCGTAAGGCGAAAGCCCGCGCCGGCAAAGACGCGTTCTGCCTGACAATCGCCAGGTACCAGGGCGCGGTTACGGAGTTTGTTCAGCCGTTTTATCACGGTGAAAAGAGCGGTCTCGACATCCTGGACAGCCTTGTGGAGATTATTGCCAGAAAGGAACTGGGATTGAGGTTTATTTATCAGCTGGGCGAGCGATTTGAGCGTATAGCGGAGACCGGCGACACCGCGTTTCACAGAGAGATTTTTCTGGCGGAGGCCAAGCGGCTTCTGAGACATTCGGGATTTGAGAATAATGATAGCCGCGGCGAAACCGGGAAAAAAGTCGTCGGCCTGCTGCGCTGGCTGGCGGAGGACTCAGGGTTTGACCTGAAAAACCTGCTGATGTATCTGCGGGCGATCGCGTTTATCGCGCGGGAGAGGGGGGCGGTTGGATGAAAGTGAGGATTACCGCGCTGGATACGCTGACCTTTGGTGTGGGCATACCGTCTGTCATGGGTGAGGATACTTTTGGCGTCAGTATGTTCCCGCCGTTTCCGTCGGTGATACGCGGCGCGGCGCGGGCGGGCTGGCTTTATGAGAACGGCTCTTTTGACATCGCCGACACAGGCTCCGATCCGACCAAAGACTACGCCGTAACCGAGTACGCCCTGCTTTTGAATAACGTTCCGCATTTCCCCGCGCCCGCCGATTTTGTGTTGAGCGAGGACGGCAAAACCCTTATCCAGCGCGAGCTGCGAGAGAATGACGGGCTGTCAAGCCTGGCGACGCCTTATCAATTATGGGTGAGCGCGGACGGCAAAGTGGTGTCGGCGGAAACGCGTTATCTGGCGCTTGAGAGCTTGGAAAGATATTTGAGCGGAACAAGCGTTACCGAGTGCGTACCGCTGACCGATTACGTCATCTCGGAGAGCAAACTCGGCATTTATCGCGGGCGGGACACGAATACCGTCAAAAAGGGCGCGCTATACCGCAGCCCGCTGATAAGGCTAAACAACGCGGCGTTGGCGGCGAATATTGACGGCGCGGCGGCGGGCGGGCTGATTCGCTTTGGCGGCGAGAATAAAGTCGCGAATTTCGCGGCGTATGACGGCGCGATCTCACCCCGGGGGGCGATCGGCGACGACGGCAGGTTCAAATTGTATTTGGCGACGCCCGCGTTTTTGCGGGGCGGCTATTTGCCGGCATTGCCCGTAAAAGCCAGGCTGCTGACGGCGGCGGTGTATGGTTGTGATAGTATCGGCGGGTTCGATATGAGGGCCAAACGCCCGAAACCTATGCGCCGGGCCGTTAAAGCGGGCAGCGTATATTATTACGAGTTGGAAGATAATACCGACGGGAACCGCGCCGCGGTATTGGCGCTGCACGGCGGGAGCGTCAGTGAATACTCCCGGGAGGACGGGTTCGGGATCTGTTATATCGGGAAAATATAGGAGGGGATAAGTCGATGTATAAAAATGTTAAACCGATTTTTTTCAAGGCGCTATCGGGAATCCACGCTGGGTCGGGAGCCGACTTGGGTTTGGTTGACATGCCCATCCAACGGGAACGCCATTCGGGTCTGCCGAAAATCGAGTCCAGCAGCGTCAAAGGCTGTATTCGCGAGGAGTTTGAGCAAACGGACGGGTTGCCGGCGGATTTTGTCAAGGCCGCCTTTGGCCCCGATAGTGGCAAATACGCTGGCAGTATCGCCTTTACGGACGCGCGGCTGCTGTTGTTTCCTGTGCGTTCCGCGAAGGGCGTGTTCGCCTACGCCACTTGTCCGTATATCCTGAAGCGGCTGGCGGAGGATTTTGCCCTCGCGGGCATCGTCCTTGACCTCGCTCCCGATATTGGCAAAGACGGCAAGGCGCAAGTATCCAGCGATCAACTGCTCGTTGGGGAATCGGGCAAAGCGTTGCTTGAGGAATACACAATTGAGGCGGAGCAGACCGGTTACGCCCAAAAACTCGCCGAAAACATCGCCGCGTGGCTTAAACTCGAAGATCCTAAGTATGTCCAAGAGAATCTGATCATCCTCGCCGACGATGATCTCAGGGATTTCGCCCAAAACAATACCGAGATTATCTCCCGATCGAGAATAGACAGCAAGACGGGAACGGTACTCGAAGGCAAGTTTTTTACAGAGGAGTCGCTCCCCGCCGAGACGGTGATGTATTCGCTGGTTATGACCTCCGCTATATTTATGAGTGAGGCCGCCCGCCAAGCCTCCGCTACGGTGATCGCGGCGGGCGCGGGCGCGGACGAGGGCAAGTATCTGCTTGACACAATCGCGGCGAGATTGCCGCGGTATATTCAACTCGGCGGCGACGCTACTATCGGCAAGGGTTTGTGCCGCATAAGCTTGGGGGTGTGACGATGGGACAGGCTGTTATTGAGAGCGGGCGCGCGGAATTCGCGCTTGAGGCGGTAAAAAAAGTAGTCGATACCGAGAACGATCAGACGAGGAAAGAATATAGGATATACATCAAAAAATTCCCGTTGCTGGCGTTGTCAAACGGGTTGGCGGCGGCTGTCGCTTTCGCTCAGGACAAAGGCGGTACCTGGGGTATTGTTTATGACAATATTGCCAACTGGCTGATTAAAAACGGTTACTTCGCCAAGCCGACAAGGCTGTTAGACTATGTTTGCTCACTTGATTCCGACACCTACCGCGTCGTGACAAACGAGACGCTGGCGCTGTTTGGCTGGTTGTGCCGTCTCGCGGGGGGATTGATTGAGGGGGCGGAGGATGAGTAACGGAATAGTGGGCAAGCTCCGCCAAAACTCACAAGGCAAGTGGTATACATTCATCAAAGACGAGGTCGCGGGCAGCGAGATTTATTATTTATTGTCGGCGGGGGAAGAAAAAACCATAATTGAAGGCACCAAAGTGGTTTATGGGGTCCGCCCCAATCAGGGCGAAGCTAGCAAGCCGTCAGCGATAGACGTGAGATTATTCGGCCCGGCTTACTACCTGCCGAGGGACACGGCGGACTTGCTGCTCTCGTCCTCCGGGGCGCCCATAGACAATACCGCGTTGAAAACGCAAAAGTATGTCCGCGTTTTCCGCGATAAGGCGAAAAGACTGAAAATTCTCAGCGATCAAACCTACTCAAGCGCGGAGAAAAACTTGCTGACGCGGCTGGCGAGAAATCAGCTTGATGTGTTGGCGGCGTATAAGTATTCCCACTGCGTGACGGGCGTGTTGGGCGCGCGTATGACGGTGGGGTTGAGGGGCGCCTCTGTGTTTGGGACGACGATAACGCTCCACCATACCTATGGCTTTCCCTATATCCCCGGCTCGGCGCTCAAGGGTTGCTGGCGGAGCTTTGTTATCCGGGATTTGTTTGGTGGCGAGGAAAAAGACGCGCTGGCCGACGACGGTTTCACAGCCGTGTTTGGCGCGCGGGGCCAACGGGGCGGCGTGATTTTTCTTGACGCGCTGCCAACAAGGTGCGCCAACCTGGAACTCGACATAATAAATCCGCATTATAGCGGCTACTATAAGGTTGGCTCGCCGCCAACGGATGATCTGAACCCCAATATGATAAGGTTTTACGCTGTGCCGAAAGGCGCGAGGTTTACGTTCAGGCTGGCTAGCGGCGCGCTGGACATCAAGCGCGCCGCGATTAAGGGCGTGCCATTGACGACGTCGTTTAAGACGACGCTGTCGGATATCGGCGTCGGCGCGAAAACAGCCGCGGGTTACGGTTGGTTTAGAGAGATCGCGGAGAATTCCAAAAAATGAGCGGTTTTCGCGGCGGAGCGACGCGAAAGCTAGTTAGCCATAGACAATACGCGCGATAGCGCGCGGCCCCTCGCGGAGCGATACGATCGCGCGCCAAAAATATAAATAGGAGAGTCGCGAAGAAAAATTAGATGTGTTTCAAACCCCTCGCGGGGAGGGGGTACGATCGCGTGACCCCACATGTTTTGAGACAGCGTTATTACGGACTCATTACTTAAAGAGTACTATAGCAGATTTTGACCGCCAATTCAATCCCCATTTTAGACGAGGAAAAAGAATTCAAAGGTTCCCTTAATTGCAAAGGTTCAAAGATTCATGCCATCTATGCAGTTGTCATATACAAAGGCTCTTACCGCGTCCGGCTCACCTGTTTCGTAATACTGAATAAGCAGCGGCGTAAATCCCGAAATAAACTCAACCGGGATAGTGATAATGCCTTGTCCGTTGGCAATCATTTCTTTGTTGGCGGCAAGCATAGCCGTCCTTTTATTGCCGTCAAGGAAGAATTGCCCGCGCATACAGTAAAGCATTATATCTATAGCCCTCTCTGTGGCGTTCTCAATGCCCCGCGACTCGTTAAGGCGGGCTTTTATATCTTCCTCCACCGGCAGCGCCGGCTTCCAGCTCGTACCGCCGATAGATACCGGCAGAGCGCGAATATATCCGGCGTTATAAATAAGATTTCCCCCGCCTACAAGCTGATTGAGCTTGCATAAATAAGCATAGTCAAGCGGCGGCTCTAATGTGTCAAGTAAGAATTGCCACGCGTGTTTGAGGTTGTTTACCGCTATAATGTCGGTTACCCTAACGCCGGGAGCGGACATACCGTTAAATATAGCCTCTGTGTCCGGGTAGGTAACGCCTAACCCCTCCAACCGCGCGCTTTTATAGATATAGTCAACGATATTCCGCTTTGCCACAAAGATATTTTGCTCCAGCGTCATATTGTATTTTGGCTTCATATGGCTTTCTCCTTAACAATCACAAGGCGCCGACCCCCGGGGCGCCGACCGCCGCTGGCGCCCCGCCGCCCGGGGCCGCGCCCTGGCTGTCCGCCGGCGGCTGATAGGGCTTCAGGAAGTAAAACTGCGGCGGGCTGGAGACGGCGGGCAGTTCCAGTAGCTCTTTTTGCCGCAGGGTGGGATAGATGCGGCTGTACATCATCATGTCCATAAAGCCGCCGGGCAGGGTCAGGCCCCGCTCCAGGCTGCCGGCGTCGCCGATAGCCTGCACCCGCAAGGGCCAGGTCACGGGGTTGTTGTTGACGGTGATCTCCTCGCCGTCCGCCGTATGAGAATAAAAAATATAGCTGGTGGACGACAGCCGATAGCCGCTGACGGCGATAGCCTCGGCGCCGGCGGCCCAAAGCTCGTTGACCAGCACGATCAAATCCCCATAACTCATATGCGCGCTGGACTGAAACTGCGCCTCCAGCCCCTGGCCGGTGACGGGCCTGGCGCCGTTGGCGATATCCAGACGCAACAATTGCTGCTCCAGGGAGCGCAGGGTCATGGACTCATCCTCAAAGGCGTTGCGCCGATCGTAGAGCTGGGAGGACAGGACAGACATCTCCTGGCTCAGGCGCTGCCTTTTTTCGGTCAGGTTTTTTACCATGACGATCAGGTTTTCCTGCCGCTGCTGATAAAGCTCCCGCTCCGGCGAGTTTTGCGCCTTAAACTGCACCGAAAACGTGATGCCCAGGATACCGGCCGCCAAAAACAAGGCGGCCATCGCTTTCGGCAGGCCGGAATTCTTTTTATTGACCGCTATTTTCGAGGGAACGCTCATTTCGCTTACTTCCTGTATCCTTTATCGCCGGCCCGTCGTCCTCCGCCGCCGGCAGGGGCAGGCTATCTTCCTCCCGCCGGTGGTGGGCCTGGTAGACCCGCTCTTTTTCCCGCAGGTTGTCGATAATATGGTGGCGGATGGCGGAGAGGTTGTTGAACAGGCGCACGCCGAAGACGAATACCGCGGCGTAATAGATGTCCATGCCCAGCATATCGCCGATATAGGCCAGGGCGGCGGCCAAAAGGGCATTGGTGAAAAAGCCGGAGAGCATCATCAGGCTGTCGAAGCGCTTCTCATATATGGAGCGCATACCGCCAAACACGGAGTCCAAAGCGGCTAAAATGGCGATAGACAAATATTTGATCATCTCGGCGGGGATCTCGATACGCAAAAACTGCCCGCAGAAAATCCCCAAGGCTAAACCGATGATAGAGATCAGCCACCACATGGACGATCCTCCTTGCCAGCGAGACACCGGCGGCCGATAAGCTTCCGGCGCGAAAGAGCGGTGATACGCTATAATACCCGCGCTGAGCGGCGAGAAGCGCAAGTTATTGTCGCGCTGATCCTAAACGCTTTTCGCGTGGTTGAATTGCAGGTCGCCTTTGTACGCAGGTAAAACCAGTTCCTCCGCCTCGTAGAGGATGGCGGGAAAATGGTTGAGCTGTAAAAACTCAAAACGGCCGTGGGCCACCGTATCCCGCAGGATGGCGGGGCTGCCGATCGCCTGAATAATAAAGGGCGGCGCGATCCGGGTGGTGTTGACCAAAATCACGTTGCCTACACAGCGCAACTCGCTGGTGGCGATCAGCCGCTGCTCGTTGACGGCGATGGCCTCGGCGCCGGCGACCCGCAGATCGGCGATAATGGAGAGCAGATCATCATAATGAATGATGTAGTTGTTGGGATCGCCCTCCGGGTTTAAGCGCTTACCCTCAAAATTGTCGTCCAGGCTGATCTCGATGCCCTGCCCGCTGACCGCCGTCAGGCCGGCCCGCAGCTGGGCCATTTTTAATTCTTCCCGCAAAAGCTGGATGGCGGTGGTCTGGTGCTCATCCTCAATGGCCTCAAGCTCCGCCCGGTATTCCTCGATCAAACCCTCATAGGCGGCGATTTCCTGCTCCAGATCGGAAATCGTGGAAACCAGATTGTCCATCCGCTCGCCGAGACCGCCGCCCTGGTTTTCGGCGGCGGCGGCCAGGCCCTGTCGCAAGGAAAAGAGGCAACCAATCAAAAAGCAAGCCAACAAAATTGTCAGGGCCGCGCCAAATTTCTTCATCTGAGCTGTCACCTCATCACCCGGGTAAGGATTCAGCCGGCGACAGAATGCCGCCGTCCGCTGGATTTCTATGGATACTTTATCATAAAAAAGCTGAAAAAGCGAATGTTTTTATGGGGCGGTAACATTTATGAAAGAGCCAGCAATAACCCGGGGTCAGCCAAAAAAACGCAAGACCTGTTCCCGGCCGTGGGGCAGGCAAAACACCGTGACCTGATCGCCGGGCAGCAGCTGATCCCCGCCCTTGGCGATCATGACGCCGCGTTCCCGATGAATAGAGCCAATCAGCGCCCCCGCCGGAAATTTCAGATCCATCAGGCGCTGCCCGGCCACCTTGGCGTGGGCCTCAATATTGAATTCCAGCATTTCCGCCCCTTCTTGCCGCAGGGTGGTGAAGGAGAGCAGATTGGTGCCGCTTTTGATGAAACGGAAAATAGCGTTGGCGGTCAAAACGCGGGGGCTGACGCCTACATCTACCCCCACCCGCTCCATCATGCCGATATAGTCGGAGCGCCGTATCTGGGCGATGGTACGCCGGGCGCCCAAATGCCGGGCGATGATGCTCACCAGCAGATTGACCTTGTCGTCGTCGGTCACGCTGATAAAAGCGTCGGTTTTTTCCGCCCCTTCCTGCCGCAGCAAATCCAGGTCGCTGCCGTCGCCGTGGATCACCAGGGCGTGGCGCAGGCTGTCGGACAATTCCTCGCAACGCTGATAATTTTTTTCCACCAGGCGCACTGTATAGCCGCGCTTTTCTAATATATGGGCGAGATTGCCGCCGGTGCGGCCGCCGCCCAGGATCATCACCCGCTCGGTCTTTGCCCGCTTAATGCCCAGATAATGCTCCGCCTCCGCCATCTCGGCGCTGCGGGCCAGCAAAAAGATGGTATCGCCGGCCAAGATCTCGTCGCCGCCCCGGGGGATGAGTACCGCCTCATTCCGGACGATGGCGACAATCAGCATCGGTACCGGGGAACTCAATTGATTGATAGGCAGCCCCAAAACCGGGGAATCACCAGGCAGCAACAGCTCCAGCAGCGTAATCTTTTTTTCCGCGTAATACATCACATCCAGGGCTTCCGGAATCTCCAGCAGCTTGGCGATTTCCTGGGCGGTGATCAGTTCCGGGTTGATGATCAGGTCAATGCCGGACAAAAATTCCCTGCCGACCGGATTTTCCTCCAGGTACTCCGGGTTTCTCACCCGCGCGATGCTGCGAGCCACCCCTGCCTGCTTGCCCAACATGCAGGCCACCATATTGACCTCGTCCACCGCGGTCACCGCCACCAGCAGGCCGGCGCCGGCCACCCCGGCTTTTTCCAGGGTGGAAATACTGGCCCCGTTGCCGCGGATGACGCCGGCGTCCAGCCGTTCTTCCATCTGCTGACAGTTGTCCTCGTCCTTCTCGATGATATTGACATTATACCCTTCTTCTATCAGCAGCTGGGCTATACTAAAACCCAGCTTGCCGCCGCCCACGATAATCGCCAGCATTTTTTCCCGCTCCTTTTGCTCAGCCTCAGACTGACCTCAGTTTGCTCAGCCTCTGCTCAGTCTCAGCCTGGCCTCGAACTCGTCCTCTGTCAGGATTTCCGGCCGGCCGGACGCCGCCAGCAACGCCGCGGCCTTTTGCAGTTTTCCCCCCGCCTTTTCCCCCGCGATCACGATATCGGTAGTCTTGGTCACGCTATCCTGGGGAATCGCCGCCAATTTCCGCAATTTTTCCTCGATCTCCCGGCGGGAATAGCCCCGCAATACGCCGGTGGCGACGACATATTTGCCGGCAAAGGCTCCCGCCGCCTGACCCACTGCCGCCTGATCCACCGCCGCTTGACCCAGGATAACCGGCCCGGGCGCCGCTTGCCAGGCCACTTCGCCCGCCGCGACCGCCGCCGCCGTCACTGCCGCGGCATCCTGGCCGGCGTCCCGCCCGACCGCCGCCGCAGCCCCGGCACCGTCCTGGCTAGTCGCCCCGGCCTGGCTCAGGCCCGGCCGCCGGCCAGCCGTTTTTTCCGGCCGGGGCCGCACCCCCAGGCTAAGCAGGCGCTCAATCACGGCCTGGATTTGGGTATCCCGGAAAAACTGAGAGATATTAGCCGCGATAACGCCGCCGATCTCTGGCACCGCCAAAAGCTCGTCTTCCGTCGCCGCCGCCACCGCGTCCAGGCTGCCAAAAGCCACCGCCAGATCCCGGGCGGTTTTTTTGCCCACCTGGGGAATGCCCAAGCCGAAAATAAAAGCCCCCAAGCCGCAATCCTTGCTTTTTTCCAAAGCGGCCAGCAGGTTGTCCGCTTTTTTATCCTTGTACTTGTCCAGGGTCAGCAATTGCTCCCTGGTCAATGTATAGAGTTGATCCACGCTGCGCAGGGCCAGTGCCTCAAAAAGCTGTTGAGCGGTTTTCTCGCTGAAGCCCTCAATATTCATGGCGTCCCGGCTGGCAAAATGGGCCAGGGCCTTTACCATCTGGGGCTTGCAACCGATAGCGTTGGGGCAGAACAAATGTACTCCATCCTGAATCAAGGCGCTGCCGCACTGGGGGCAGTATTCCGGCGCCTGAATCTCCGTCCCGGCCGCCGTCGCCGGCCAGTCCTCATCTTCCCCCTCTTCCCCTTCCTCAGGCGCCGCGCCCAGGATCTCCGGGATCACGTCGTTGGAGCGGCGTAAAAAGACCATGGAACCCAGCCGCACCTCTTTCCGGCGGATATCGTCCAGATTATTCAAAGTGGCCCGGGCGACGGTCACGCCGCCCAACTCCACCGGCTCCAGCAGAGCCGTCGGCGTCACCTTGCCGGTACGGCCTACGTTCCATTCTACCCCCAGCAGGCGGGTGCTTTCCTCCAGCGCCTCAAATTTGTAAGCGATGGCCCACCGGGGCGCTTTGGCCGTAAAGCCCAGAATTTCCCGGCCGGCCAATTCATTCATCGCGATCACGGCCCCGTCAATGTCAAAATTCAGCCCTTCCCTGGCCGCCTGAATCTCCGCCACCGCCGCCAATACCTCGTCCATATTTCGGCACAGGCGGCGAAAGGGATGCACCGGAAAGCCGGCCTGAGCAAGCCAATCCAGCTCAGCCTCGTAAGTGGTGAAAGGCTGTCCCGCCCAATAACCGATGTCATAAAAAAAGGCGGAGAGCCGGCGGCGGCGGGTCTCGCCCAGATCCAGGTTGCGCAAAGCGCCGGCGGCGCCGTTGCGCATATTTTTCAGGGGCGACTTGGCCAGCGCCCCAGCTTCCTCATTGTAAGCGGCGAAAGCCTCCTTCGTCATGATGGCTTCCCCCCGGATCTCCGCCAGCGCCGTCTCGCCGACGGCCGGCGGCAAACCGGGCATGGTCAGCAATTGCGGCAGGATTTCTTCCCCTACCAGCCCGGTGCCTCTGGTGGCGCCATGGATCAGCGCCCCGCCGTCATAAGTGAGGTTTACGGTCATGCCGTCAAATTTCATGGTAACGATATAACAAGGGGCCGGGACGGCCGCGCCTTGTTCCGCCAGCAACTTGATATTGCGGGCATCCCACTCCGCCAGCTCCGCCGCCGTCCGGGCTTTTTCCAGGCTCCACAAAGGCGCAAGGTGAGTATGCTTTTGAAAACCGGGCAAAATCCCATCGCCCACCCGCTGGGTAGGGGACTGGGGCAGCGTCACGCCGCTCTCCCGCTCCCATTCCTCCAGCTGCTGGTATAGACGGTCATATTCCGCGTCCGATATCAGGGAATCGTCCTTGGTGTAGTAGGCATAAGCGTATCTGTTCAGCTGATCCGCCAGCTCAGCCATCGCCGCCAGCCTGGCCGGCCTGTCAAGCCCGGCCAGTCCAGTCTCATTGTCCGCCATCTTGTTTGTCCACCGCCTTTTTTGAGAAAAGATCCCCGCCATCGTTCCAGCCGGCTGTTACTTAAATTTTATCTGTTATTTAAATTCTATATGAAGCGTCTTACCTATGCCATACGCGATCTGCTGTAAGGTCGCGACTGTCGGGCTGCAATTCCCATTTTCAATTCGGCTGATGTTGGATTGCCTTATGCCCGTTTTGCGGGCCAATTCTTTCTGTGTCAAATTTTGCTCCATACGGGCGGCAATGATAGCTTTAATATATTCGCGCTCCGGACGCTGGCGCTCCCATTCAGTCGCGAAGGACGGGTTTTTTAGCTGCTCGTCCAAATATTTATTCAAATCGCTCATTTCTTTTCATGCCTCCCCTCATAATCCGCTTTGTATTTCAGCGCGAGTTCGATTTCACCCGTTGGCGTTTTCCGCGTTTTCTTTATAAAACCGCTTGTAACAATAATCTTATTATCCGCACAAAAAAAGTAGAATATCCGCGTGATGTCCCCGGCAAATTTGATGCGCAATTCAAATAAACCATTTCCCATAGCCTTTGAATACGGCTCACGGAGCGTATTGCCAAACTCCGCCAGTATTGTTAGGCTTGAAACTGCCTTTGAGCGCATTTTATTGTCTAAGTTGTCAAGAAATTTTTTAACGGGCTTTTCGCCATCTGGCAACTCATAAAATTCTACCTCAAACACGAGGCTGATCTCCTTTTATACAATATTCCTTTTTTGATATATTGTCAATAGGGTTTTTGCGCCATCATTCCAGCCGCTTGAGCGGCGCTATATCCGCTTGCAAGGTTCGCAGCCCTTTTTCCGGGAAAGCGACGATATAAGTCAGGGAACTGCCGGACCCTTTCGCGCTGACGACGCTGCCCGGCCCCCATAATTTGTGACTCACCTTGTCGCCGGGCCTAAAGATCTCGCCGCCGCCGCCGGCTATCACCCGATCCGCCCCGGCGCCGTCACCGGCGCCCCGACCGTCGCCGCCGCCCGACCCGGCAGCGGCCTCCCCGGCCGCCCAGCCGGCGTCATTCGCCTCCTCAAAGGCAGGCGCTCCCTGCCCGACCGAAAAGGCAGGCGCTCCCTGCCCGACCAAAGACTCCTCCTTCAAAGAGGCCGGCACCTCCGCCAAAAAACGGGAAGGCCGCTGCCGCCCCTCCCGCCCATATTGGCTACGATAGGCGGCCCAGGACAAATACAGCTTTTCCTTGGCCCTGGTCATCGCCACATAGCAAAGCCGGCGTTCCTCCTCAATCTCCTGGTCGCTCTGGCTGCGGAAATGCGGAAAGATCCCTTCCTCCATCCCCGCCACAAAAACCTGGGGAAACTCCAGCCCCTTAGCCATGTGCATGGTCATTACCTGCACAGCGCCCGCGCGAGCCTCGTCGCCTACCAAATCCATATCGGTAAGCAGCGAGATGCCGCTCAAAAACTCCGCCAGATTGCCCCCCTCGGTATCGTCGAATTCCTTGGCCTTGCGCGAGAACTCCCGCAAATTATCCAGCCGATCCTCGCTTTCTGGGCTATCCTCATCTTGCAGCATCTGCCAATACCCACTGCGGCGCAGGACTTGCTCCGTCAGGCCCGCCACATTTTCAGCCGCCGCCAGGCGCCGCAGCTCGGCAAACAAGGCCCGAAAATCCGCCACCGCCCTTTCGGCCCGGGACGACAGGCCCAGGCCCTCCCGATCCCCCAGAGCCGCCGCCAAGCCCAAACCCGCTTCAACACTGTGGCTGATGATCTGATTGACCGTCGCCTCCCCGATCCCCCGCCGGGGCACATTGATGATCCGCCGCAACGCCACCTGATCCTCGGGATTGGCCAGCCATTTCAGATAGGCCAGGATATCCTTGATTTCTTTTCGCTCATAAAAACGCAGCCCGCCGATGATCACATAGGGGATCCGGAAGGCGCCGAACCATTCCTCCAGGATACGGCTTTGGGCGTTGGTGCGCAGCAACACGGCGTGATCGCCAAACCCGCCGCCCCGCTCTCTGGTCATCTGAACCCGGGAGCAAATAAACCGGGCCTCATCCCGATCATCGGAGGCCCGATAGCAACACACCTTGTCGCCCTGCTCCTTTTCCGTCCACAGGGTTTTCTTTTTCCGCTCCCGATTGTGGGCCACCAATTGGTTGGCCGCCGCCAGAATCCGCCCGGTAGAGCGATAATTCTGCTCCAGCCGGATCACCCGCGCGCCGGGGAAATCCCGCTCAAAATCCAAAATATTGCGGATATCCGCCTGGCGGAAGCCGTAAATCGACTGATCGTCGTCGCCCACCACGCAGACGTTGCCCCGGCCCTTGCCCAGCATACTGATCAGCTGGTACTGGATATGGTTGGTATCCTGGTACTCGTCCACCATAATATACTGAAATTTTGCCTGATATTTGGCCAGGCAGTCCGGCCAGCGACGAAAAAGCAGCGCCGTCTGCAGCAACAGATCGTCAAAATCCATGGCGTTGTTGCGCAAAAGGCTTTGCTGATAACGGGCGTACACCAACGGCCGCAGATCCTCCACCCGGCGGCCGCCTGCCTGGTAATTCGCCGGCGGCAGCCGCATAGCGCTTTTCTCGCCGCTGATCCAGCGCAAATAGGTCTTGGGCGGATGCTCCTTGTCGTTGAGATTCAAACCCTTGATAATCCCCCGCAGCACCTGCTCCTGATCGCCGCTGTCATATATGGAGAAATCCGCCTGATAGCCCATCTCCACCAAGTGTTCCCGCTCCCGCTTTAATATCCGCAGGCAGGCGCTGTGAAAGGTCATCACCCACATATCCGACAGGGACTCGCCCAGTAGCGCCTCCAGACGCTGGCGCATCTCCTGGGCAGCCTTGTTGGTAAAAGTAATGGCCAGCAAATGATAGGCCGGCACACCCTGCTGCCCGATCAGGGCCAGCAGCTGCCGGGATAACAGGGCGGTGTCGCCGCCTTCCCGACCCTGGCCCGCCAGATAAAGGATCAGGTATTCCAGTTCCGCCTGGCCGGCCCAGACCGGCGGCGGGCAGTCCCGATCATAACGCGGCCCAAAGGTCAGCAGATGCAGGATCCGGTACACCATCGCCGTAGTCTTGCCGCTGCCGGCCCCGGCCAGGCAAAGCACCGGCCCATCGCCGGTCTCCACCGCCAGCCGCTGACCCGCGTTCAAGCGGGACAAAATCATCTTTCTGATCTCGTCCCGCAAATCTTTATATTGCTCCTGATACCGCTGATCCTGCCAACGCTCCGGCTCCCGCTCCTGACATAGCCCTCGCTCCTGCCGCCGCGGCTTCTGCTCCGGCTCCTGATCCTGTTGATTATTTTCTTGTCCCAACGCCATACTTTGCCCCTCCCGCCTTGTCACTATTTTAGGTCATGGTTCTCCCAGTGTCAAGACGAGAGCGCGCCCTACTGTTGATGTTGAATGAGATACTTCCTCGCCGAAATTACTTTCGCGCGGCTCCCTTGACCACCTTGGTCAGCTCGCCAAAGATCAGCGGCAGGAAAGCTATCAGCGCCACCACATCCCAATCGCTGAAACGCAGCTGGTTGACATTAAACACATCCCGCATGGCCGGCACCAGCATCACCACAAACAGCAAGGCGAAGGACAAGATGGTGGCTAGGTTCATATTTCTGTTGCTGAACACGCCGATCCGGAAAATTGTGTAGCGCTCGGAGCGAGCGGTATAGGCCCGCAGCAACTCGCAGCTGATAATGGTCACAAAGGCGTAAGTCCGGCCGTTGACCAGCCACGGCCCATCCGCGCCGGGGCTACCGCCGCCCTGGACGCAGCCCAGCCAAAAGGCGAACAGCACCGCCGCCGTCATGACGGTGGCCTGCACAGCGATATTGACGATCATACCCCGATTGATGATCGGCTCCGCCGGATTCCTGGGCGGGTCGCTCATCAGGCCCGGCTCTTTCTTTTCCGTGCCCAGGGCCAAGGCGGGGAAAGCGTCGGTCACCAGGTTGACCCACAGGAGATGGATCGGCAGCAGGGGAATCGCCCACTGGAAAATCATCGCCAAAAAGATGATCAGGATCTCGCCCACATTGCAGGACATCAGGAAAAAGACAAATTTCCGGATATTGCTGTAGATCACCCGGCCTTCCTCCACCGCTTCCACGATGCTGGCGAAATTGTCGTCGGTGACGATCATGTCCGCCGTCTCCTTGGTCACGTCCGTGCCGGTGATTCCCATCGCCACGCCGATATCCGCCCGCTTGAGGGCCGGCGCGTCATTGACGCCGTCGCCGGTCATGGCGGCGATCCCGCCATTGTCCCGCACCGCCTGCACGATGCGCACCTTATGCTCGGGGGAGACCCGAGCAAAGACGCTGACGGTCTTCACGACCTCCCGCAATTGCAGGTCGTCCATCCGATTGAGCTCCGCGCCGGCCATTACCTGATCATCCCGCTCAATAATCCCCAAATCCTTGGCGATGGCCGCCGCCGTATCCTTGTAATCCCCGGTAATCATAATTACCCGGATGCCCGCCGTCTTGCAAACCTTGATCGCTTCCAGCGCCTCCACCCTGGGCAAGTCGATCATGCCTACCAGACCGGCGAAGATCAAGTCTTTCTCATCATTTTCCGGCGTCGGCCGGGCCGGTATCTCGTCCACCGGCTTGAGGGCCATGGCCAAAACCCGCAGGGCCTGACTGGCCAGCGCCTTATTTTGCGCCAAAATATCCTCGACGTCCGCCGGGGTAATATCCTCTACCCTGCCGTCCCGCCGGAGGATCCGGGTACACAGGCTGACCAGGATATCCGGCGCGCCTTTGGTATAAGCCGCCAATTGGCCGGTGTCGTCCCGGTGAAAAGTGGTCATCAGCTTTCTTTGCGAGTCAAAAGGAATTTCCTGCAACCGGGGCTGCCGTTGGCTCAGGCTCTCCAAGGTCAGCCCCGCCTTGGCCGCTGTCACCACCAGTGCGCCCTCGGTGGGATCGCCGTGGATTTTCCAAATATCCAGCCCGTCGGCGGTATCATGCTCCAGCCGGCTATCGTTGCAAAGGGCCTGAATCTCCAGCAACCGGCCCAGGGCCGGCTCCGCCGCCAAATCCGCCTTTTGCCCGTCGATCAGGATATCACCTTCCGGGCAATACCCCTCACCGGTGACAGTCATCGCCGTGCCGGCGAGATACATTCTCACCGTCGTCATCTGGTTTTGGGTCAGGGTGCCGGTCTTATCGGAGCAAATCACCGTAGTGCTGCCCAAGGTCTCCACCGCGTGGAGCTTTTTCATAATGGCCCGATGCTTGACCATCCGCTGCATACCCAAGGCCAGCACAATGGTCACCACCGCCGGCAGGCCCTCCGGGATAGCGGCTACCGCCAGGCTGACGGCGGTCATAAACATCTCCAGGATCGGCTCGCCCCGCCAAAGCCCCATGACAAAGACGACGGCGCAAATCGCCAGGCAGGCGGTGCCCAGCACCTTGCCCAGCTGATTCAGCTTTTTCTGCAGCGGGGTCTCGTCTTCTTCTTCCTCCTGAATCATTTCAGCGATCTTGCCGATCACCGTCGTCATGCCGGTAGCTATGACGATCCCCCGGCCCCGGCCGTAGGTCACTAAGGTACTCATAAAGCCGCAATTGATCTGATCGCCCAGACCGATGTCCCCGGTCAGGGCGACGCCAGCGTCCTTCTCCACCGGCACCGACTCGCCGGTCAGGGCGGCTTCCTCAATTTTTAAATTGACCGACTCGACAATCCGCACATCCGCCGGCACATAGTCGCCGGTCTCCAGCACCACCAAATCGCCGGGCACCAGTTCCACCGCCGGAATCACCAGATGCTCGCCGCCCCGGATCACCTTGGCGTTGGGCGCCGACATTTTTTTCAGCGCCTCCAGGGCCTTGCCAGCCCGATATTCCTGCGAGACGCCCAGACAGGCGTTGACAATCACAATAGCGATAATCACGGCGGAATCCACCACTTCACCTACCGCTATGGACACGATGCTGGCGATTAGCAAGATGATGACCATGTAATCCTTGAATTGTTCCAAAAGCATCTGCCAAATCGTCGCGCCCGGCTTTTGGGCCAGCTCGTTGGCGCCGTATTTCGCCAAACGGTCGCCGGCCTCGGTCGGGGACAGCCCGACCCCGCTGTCTGTCTCCAACGCAGCGCAGGTCTCTGTCAAGTTCAACTGGTACCACGGTTTTTGCTCCACACCTGTCACCTCTCTCTTTGAAATGCCCCCGCTTTGAAATCCCCTGCTAAATAGCCGCAAAAAAAGACCTTTACCCCCGCGGGGCGGCACTCGCCGCCCGGAAATAAAGGTCTTACTCTCGCGGATCACAAAAGCCCGCTTCGCTGACCGGGTCGCATAAATATCCGACCGTACTGACGACCAGCGAGACCACTCGACCCCGCGCCGCCAACTCTGACAGGCGACGACGCGGCACATGCCGGCGGCAGGTTACTCCCCTTTATCCGTAGTTGTCAATATGGCGGCGGCTAGCCGCCAAAACCATATTAACTTTACCATCTTTTTTTGCCGCCGTCAACAGGCGCGAAAAGAATGATTTCGTTTGCGGGGTATTTGAGGTGTCTATTCAGCTCTCCCCAATGCCCGGAAGATATTGAGCGACAGAAATGGCGAATCAAGCATATCCCACCAGGCCGCCCCCGCCACCCGCCCCCAAACAAAGGAAAGAACCGTTAAG
>JAISDE010000161.1 GCA_031265035.1 Peptococcaceae bacterium
CTTAACGGTTCTTTCCTTTGTTTGGGGGCGGGTGGCGGGGGCGGCCTGGTGGGATATGCTTGATTCGCCATTTCTGTCGCTCAATATCTTCCGGGCATTGGGGAGAGCTGAATAGACACAGCTTTGTTAAGCGTCGCTTAATTTTTTCTTAAAAATGCTTGAAATAATGATTAATGTGCGATATTATACATTATAACTTATCGACTATAAAAAAATACGCTTTTTTATAGTCGAGATCGGCTGAGTCATGCCTGGACTATGACTATATAGCGGTTTTTGAAGCATATCAGGTTGCCGAATGGCGGAGGGCCATTTATTAATATACGTTTTGCTGAATAGGAAGAAAAAGGGGCGAAAAGGCGAGTATGATCAGCTACGCGGCTATCTCCCGGCCCGGCGGGCGGGAGGTTAATGAAGACAGCCTTGATTTTTATGAGCGTCAGGGTACTTATTTTTTCGCTTTGGCCGACGGGCTGGGCGGGCACGGGCAGGGCGAGGTAGCGTCCAAAATCGTGGTGACGGAGGCGATAGCCGCGTTTAAGACGGGCGGCGGGGATCTGGCCCGGTGTTTTACATACGCTCAGGAGCGGCTGCTGGCCGAGCAGGCCCGGCAAAACGTCAGGGATGAGTTGAAATCCACTTTGGTTTGCCTGAAAATCGTTAATGATAAGGCTGTCTGGGGCCATGTGGGGGATTCCCGGCTTTATTGTTTCGCCAAAAACGGCCTGGCCGCCCGGAGTCTGGATCATAGCGTACCGCAAATGTTGGTGGCCTCGGGAGAGATCCGGGAGAAGGATATCCGGGGCCATGAGGATCGCAACCGGCTTTTGCGGGTGATGGGCATGGAATGGAACAGCCCGAAATACGAGATTGGCAAGGAGCGCGCCTTGGGTAAAAGGGATGCTTTTCTTTTGTGCAGTGACGGTTTTTGGGAGTGGATTACGGAAAAGGATATGATCAGGCATTTGCGGGGCGCAGCCGCGCCGGCCGCTTGGTTGGCGGCGATGGAGGCGGATATTTTGGCCAATGCCAAAGGGCATAATATGGATAATTACTCCGCGATCGCGGTTTTTGTCAGCTGAGCGGGATAAGCGGTAGAAACGGAATGAGCGGGATGGCTAAATGAGCGGGATGGGTTAGATTATGGGGATAGGCGGGCTGAACTGCATAATTAAGACGACAGGCGGGCTGAGAGGCAGGATCAGGCCGGCGCTGAGAAAGATGCTGGCGGCGGCGTTGCTGGCGGCGGTCGCGGCCATGGCCTTTTACGGGCCGCCGGTCGCGGAGGCGCCGAGTTTGCTGGCGACCTCGGGCGCGGGCGAGAATTTAAGCGAGGAAGGGAAGCTGTATATTTTTTTGGTGGATACGTCCAGTGAAACTCTTGAAAAGCAGCTCTATGCGTTGGAGGAGGCGCTGAGCCGATTTTATGATAGTCTGGGTCTTGGAGATGAATTGGCGCTGATATCCCTGAGCAGGACGAAGGCGCCGTTGGAGCCGTTGGAGCTTGTCAAGGGCGAGAACGAAGAAAGGGATTTAGTCAAGGTCAAGGATAGGGATGGGAACGAGTACGAGACACTGGTGTCGATCAATGATTTTTTAAAGTTTGGATTGACTGATTCGTCGAAATTAGAAGAAGGCATAAAGGAAGCGCGGGTTCTAGCAGGTACCCGTCACGGCGCTGGGATCATTGTCTCCACCGGCATGGGCAGTGAGCTTGTCATATTGAAAAATGTTTGGGCGGTTACTGATGAAATACGAGGCAGTGATATACCGTTTTATGGTTTGGGCTTGGTGCGGAAAAATGGCGAGGGCACAAAAATTCTAAATACGGCGGAGCGGGGAGTATTGGCCGGAATTATCGCCGAGGGCCGCTCTCAGTCGGGCGCGACGGCCGCCCAAGCCGTTGTGGCCGCCGATGACGCGGGAGCCAGGCCAGAGATGATCGACGGGTTTTTTATATCGCTGACCAGCGATGATTTCAACGGTGATGACAATGGGTTTGATAAGTTGATGGCGGCGGTGGCGGCGGAGTTGTCCTCGTACGAGTCAAGCGCCCCCGCCGTCCTCCCACCCCAGGCGCCGGCGGCGCCTGTTGAGCCGGCGGCGCCAGACGGCGCTGACCCGCCCGAGATTCCGTCTCTTTTGCCAAAGCCGCATGTCATTATACTTTTGATCATCGTCCCGCTGATCCTGCTGGCGGGGGTCGCGTTGCTGCTTTTCCGGGGCCGGATCAGCGTCGGCAGGCGGGAGCGGCGTCCTCGCCGGGCCGAGGCTGAGGCAGGGGCGCCGACCCCGCCTGCCGGGCCGGCCAAGCGGATCGGCCTGCTGGTCATTGATCGGCAGGGCAACGGTCGGGATACGGAGTTGGACGCGGATAAAAACGTTTTTGTGGGCCGGGCCGGGTTTAATACGCTGCGAATCCCTGATGAGCGGATCTCCAGCCGGCATTTTGTGATTGAGAGCGAGGGGGAGGAATACTATATTACCGACCTGAGTAGCACCAACGGTACTTTTCTGAACGGCGCCAGGATCGGGGAAAAGCGCCGACTGGCGAATAATGACGTGATCACGGCCGGGAGCAATAAGTTTGTCTTCAGGCGAAAAAGCTGAGGCCGTTTTTTAAGCGACGGAGTTGGGCTTGTCTATGGCGATTGTCCAGTGTCCCCAAGGGCATTATTACGACGACGGCAAATACGCCGCCTGCCCGCATTGCGCCGCCCCGCCGAGCGGCGGCAGCGGCGGCGGCGACAGCAAGACCATGTCTTTCCTGGCCGGCGATCAGCTGACCAGGGAGTTGCTGGCGAATTTGGCTCAGGGCGGTGGCGGCGGCCGGGGCGAGGACAGCAAAACCGTCGGTATCTACAAAAAGCGGCTCTGGGGGGAGCCGGTGGTGGGCTGGCTGGTTTGTTGGGAAGGGCCGGAAAAGGGTCGGGATTATCGGCTGCGTACCGGCCGGAATTTTGTGGGCCGGGCGCTGAAAATGGATGTGGCGGTGACGGACGACGATATGATCGCCCGGGAGAATCATTGCTCGGTGGTCTATGATCCGATGAGCAACCAATTCTCCTTGGTACCGGGGGACGGGACAAGCACTTATCTGAATGAGGCCCATCTGGACGGGCCGGCGGCCCTGCGGGGGGACGACCGGGTTCGGATCGGGGATTCTGTTTTTATATTTATCGCTTTTTGCGGAGGGGAGAAAAAATGGCTGTGATTAGATTGCGGGGGGCTATACTCTTGGCCTTGGTTTTCTTTATCGCCGTTCCCGGCGCCCTTTTCGCCGCCGCCCAACCGGCGGCAAGCGTGACGCCGGCCGCCCAAGCGGCGGCCATTGAGGCAGAAGCCGCCCCGGCGAACGCGGGCGCTGTTCATATTGAGCAGGCGCTGGTCACTTTGCCGGCAATTCGGGTATATCTCCATCCGGATCAGGCGCCTGGCGCCGGCCAAATCGTCGGGGATATCCGGGCGGAGTTGGGCCGGCAGGCTTTGACGGTGGAGGGGCTGACCGCCTTTGACGCCGAGCGGGAGGGGATGCTCTACATCTTTTTGGTGGATGTGTCCGGCTCGCTCCGGACGGCGCAGACCGCCGCTATCAAGGCGGCGTTGAAGTCCTTCAGCCGGGAGCTGACGCCGGCGGATCGGCTGGCTCTCATCGCTTTCGGGGAAAATACCGACATCTTGCTTTACGGCGGCGAGAGTCAGGCGGCGGTGGACGAGGCGGTGGACGCCTTGCACAACAGGGATCAAAATACGCTGTTTTATAACGGGATCTGGCAAGCCTTGGATTTGGCGGGGCAGGAGCGGGGCTATCCCGAACGGCGGGCGGCGATCGTCATTTCCGACGGCGTCGACGATACGCCGGGCGGTTTTTATACCAAAGAGGAAACCGTCAAAAGGCTGGCGGCGGGCGGGCTGCCTTTTTACGGCCTGGGCCTGCAAAGGCGGGACGGGCGTGGCAATCTGCTGAACAAGGACGAGCTGGACGCCTTCGGCGAGATTATCCGGGTCAGTCAAGGGGCGGCCGGGCAGGTATTTGACGCCGGCGGGGACAGCGACAACCTCAGCTTGAAGCTGGCGGAGCTGCGGGATTATACCAGGGCCGCTCGGGTGCTGGCCTTGCGGGCCAAAAGTAATTTCGCCGCCGGCGGGACGGAGACTTTGCGGCTCAGCCTGGGCGCCGCCCCGCTTTTGACGCTCTCGGTGCCGGTAGAGCCGGCCAACTCACTGCCGGATCGGGCCGCGCCTTATGTGACCGGCGTCGGGCGGCTGCCCGCGCCGGCTATCGGCGTCCGGGTGAGTTTCAGCGAGGCGCTGATGGCCGGCGGCGCGACCGGCGGCGGGGAATTGGCGGGGGATATCTTGCCTTATGTGGCGGTGACGGACGCGGAGGGGCGGA
>JAISDE010000164.1 GCA_031265035.1 Peptococcaceae bacterium
CCGGCGTACGATCGGTCGGTTATCATAGCCCGGGGGCGACCGGCGGTTGAGGGCGCCGCCGCGGCGATCGCTTATATGTTTCAATCGGAAAAAGATCACCGTCCCAAGGAGAGAGAGGACGGTACCCTGGATTACAAAGATCTGGGTATTGTCCAAAATGTCCTGAAGGGTCAGGTGTTGTGCGTAAAAACGCCGGCGGGTCCCGGCGAGGCCGGCTTCACGGTGCGGGGGGCCGCCATTCCGGCTCGGCCAGGCAGGGATTGTCCCCTGCCTATGGGCAAAAATACGGAGGCGTCGGCGGATCAGCTGCAATTGTTGGCCTCTTGTGACGGGCAGGTGGACGTGGTCAGCGGTAAGGTGCAGGTGCTGAATACCTTTACCGTCAAGGGCGATGTGGGCAGCGCTACCGGCAATATCGACTTTGTCGGCAATGTGGTGATCAATGGCAATGTGCTGACCGGTTTTCGGGTACAGGCTTCCGGCAATATCACGGTCAACGGTTGCGTGGAAGACGCCGAGGTGATCGCCGGCGGCAACGTGATTTTGAAAGAGGGGCTCAACGGCGGCGAGCGCGGCTTCGTCCGGGCCGGGGGCTACCTGAAGGCGAAATATATCCAGTCCGGCAAGGTGCAGGCGGCGGGAGAAGTGGAGACGACTTTTATCCAGCACTCGACGGTGCAGAGCGGTAGCAGCATAAATTTGGTGGGCGGTCGGGCGGTTTTGGCCGGCGGCCGGGCGGTGGCCAGGGATGTGATCAACGCGGTGTTTGTCGGCGGCAAAAATTCGGCGGTACCCACTATTTTGGAGGTGGGCAACGATCCGGCGACGGTAAATCGATATAAAGATCTGCAAGCGGAAATGAAGACCAACCAAAGTCAGGCGGCTTCCTTGACCCAGGCGATCAACCTGCTGGAGGAATATGAGAGAGCCTCCCGGTTGGACGCGGAAAAGGCCGCCGCGCTGAGCGAGGCCAGGGCGGTGGTCAGCCACCTGACCGTCAGGTATCAGGAAATGGAGATGGAGATGACGCGCTTGCGAGAGGAATTGTCCACGATCGGTTACGGGACGGTACATGTCAAGCGCTCCGCTTATCCCGGCGTACGGATTGTGATCGGGCCGGAGCAGGTATATTTGGAGCAGCAGTACGATTATTGCACGTTTACCCGGGGCAATGACGGCATCACCTTCGCGCCCTATACTGGAGCTTAACGGCGCCCGGGGCCGCCCGGCGGCGGCCCCTCAACCACTGAGCAGGCCCAGGTCGCTGCCGATGCGGACGGCGTCCACATTGTTTTCTGCCCCTAGCTTGATATAGATCATTTGCAATACCGACTTGACCGTGTTGACGGAAAGGTTGCGATTTTCCGCTATTTCCGAGCGGGACAGCCCGTGATAGAGGTCGAGCAAAATTTCCATCTCCCTGGGCGAGAGCCGCACGCCGCTCTCCAGATGGTTGGCCTTCTTGTACTCGGCGCTGATAAAGGCCAGGCGTTTGGCGTAGGTGGCGGCCCGGCTGTTGATATGCTCCAGCCATGGCCGGGGGATGCCTATGCCCGGCTCTTTCAGCGCCCCGGCGGTCAGCGAGCGCATGTCCTTGCCCAATTCCAGAAAAAGCATATCCCAGCCGTGGGGCGCGGCCAATTCGTAAGCGGCCCGCAAAGCCGCTTCCGCTTTGTCTTTTTCCCCCGCCTGACGCTGGCAGACAGCCTCCAGGATGGTCAGCGCGATCCGGGCCGGCAAAATAGCGCCATCCAGGGGCTGGCTCGCCAAAAAAGCCATCAGCTCCCGGTGTTTTTTGGCGGCCCGGTGATATCTGGCTTGCGCCAAGGTCTCTATAGATAAGCGGGGCGGGGAAACGATATCGTCGCCCAGGTCTTTTTTCAGCCAGTCGGCGATGGGTTCCGTCTGGCCGATGGCGGTGTAATACCAGCACATGGCCACATCGTAAGACACGTAGCGGGTCAGGTATTCTTTGATTTCCAGCTGCGCCTCCAGCTGCTTGAGCACAGCCTGGATTTTGCGGTAATTGCCGGCGCAGGTATTGATCCTTAGCAAATAAAACAGCGCCCGGGACTGGATTTCGTATTGTTTTTTCTCCTTGGCCTTGTATAACGCCTGATAGGCGAATTCCTCGGCGGCTCGGGAATCGTTTTGGAAATACGCCAACTCGGCCCGAGCCAGCTCGCTCAGGCCGTACATACACCCGGACATGGAATTGGCCGCGTGGGGCGTCAGCAGATCCAGGGCCGCCAGGTATTTTGCCGGATCGGCCTTTTCCCCGCCACCCACGCGGAAAATATAAGGACCCAGATTGGCGTTGGTCACGGGGCCGCGCACCGCGTAATCCGCGAAAGGCCCGCCCTGGCTAAAGTAGGCGTCCGCCCGCTCAAAATAGCGGCCGAAATCGTAGTCGCCAGTAACAGGGCACAAAATCATGTAAGCGAACCCTAGATTATTGTAAATACTGCACAGCACCCGGCAATTGAATTTGGAGGGGGGCAGGGCCTCAAATGCCGCCGCTGTAGACCGCAGGACAGCCATAGCCTCCTCCAGCCGGCCGGCGCTGATCAGCAGCCGGGTATGCAGACCGTAAATCAAGGGGTTTTCCTGGCCCAGTCGCTGGAAAATATTATCAAACATGCCTAAAATAAACTCGGCGGCGCTCCGGGAGGGCACCTGCGGCAAAAAATAGGCGATATTGACCACCGCCTGATAATCGCCGGCCTTATCGTAATAAGCGATGGCGTCGATCTTGTGGCCGTTTTCGTCGTACCAGCGGGCGGCCGCCAGGTAAGTAGCCTGTTTCTCGTCTTCCGACAGGAGTTCCTGCTTTTGCCGCAGATAATCCAAAAAAAGGTGATGGATGCGGTAAGCGTGTAGATAGGCGTCATAGCGGATAAAGGAGCTGATGCCGATCATTTCCCCCACCAGGCTTTCGTCCGGCGCCAGTTTTTTGACCAGGTCCCGGGATAAGTCGTCGATCAGGGACAGCCTGATCAGGAACTCGCGCAAGGCCGGGGAGGCGCCGGCGAAGATCTCGCTTTCCATGAGCTTGAAGACGTTCAGCTTCATGGCGGAGAAGGCGTAACGCTCCCGATTGGGCGCCTTGCTCAATGACAGCCCCAGCAGATGGATGGCGAAGGCCCAGCCCCCCGCGTCGCTGTAAACCTGGGACAGGGTTTCCGTGGACAGCTCAATGCCTTGCAGCCGCAAATATTGGCGAATCTCATTCTCGCTGAAGCGGAGATCCTCCTCGGTAATATTGGCCACCAGCCCTTTGGCCAGCAGCCTGATAAGGTTGATTGCCGGCTCCCGGCGGGAAATCAGGATGGTGGTCACATTGGGAAAACTCTCGTTGATGGAGCGCTCGATAAAGCGCAGCACGCTTGGGTCATGGATCAGGTGGAAGTCGTCAAAGACTAAAATGTATTTAAGCGCGGAGGATATTTCGTGATGGGGTATGGATAAATACCGGTTGAACTGGGCGTCTGTCTCCGGAAAGCCGGTCTCGGCCATTTGCGCCGCCATTTTGGGGCTGCGGGACGCGATGGCGCGAACGAAGCTTTCCCAAAACCGCGAGCCTAAATTGTCTCGCTCGGAAAGCTGCAGCCAGGTAATGACCGCTTTGTGTCTCGCCAAAAAAGAGTATACCGCCTGGGTTTTGCCGTAACCGGCGCCGGCGACGACGGTGACCAGCGGCTTAGTCGCCGCTTTTTCCAACAGCTGATAGATCCGCGTTCTTTCCAGATATGGCTGACTGCGTGAGGTGCTGGATGCGTTGCTGAAAAAAAATCTTTCCTGCATCCTGATACCTTTTAACCTCCTGTCTGATATTGTGGGCATAAGCGGCCCTGAGTAAAAATATGCTATCATTTTTACAGGCCGGCGTCAAGCCGGGAGAACCCACTTAATAATTCCACTATAATTCCACCAGCCAGCCGTTCTTTTCGGCGAGGGCCTTAACCTTTTTTGCCCAGCTATCATGAATGACAACGGCGCTGTTTATCTCGTCAACAACCGAGTCCGCTATACCCTTAACCGATTTCAATTCCTCAAGCAGCAGTCGATCATCGGTCTCCAGGACTGTGACGGTCCTGATTTTAACCCTGCCGACTTTTGCCTGCCAGTCGTCGAATGAGCGCGCCACATTCTCGGGCAGCGGCTTTTCGCTCGCTTCCTTGAGGTATGCCTTGACTTGCCCCGGGCCGATTTTTTGGCCGCTAGCTTTGACCATCGACGGGAAGTCAATCTTGTAAATCGCGACATTCGCGTCGTTAGACACTTTGGTCATAAACTGGCTGAGATATATCTCATGCTCAATGCGGCTTCTCAGCCCTGTGATGATTACGGTATGATCAGGTTGTACCAGTAGCCCGCCGTCCGCGGACTGAATCGCCGCGGTCTGAGGCCCGTCATATTCTTTAGCCAAACCCAAAAGCCACGCCCCGAGGTTGTTGACGCGAAAGCCGGCGATGCCAACACCGAAATCATCGTCCGCGTATTTAATTCTCGGCACATTTTCAGTATACGCTATATCGACCGCGCCAATCGCCCCAAGGAAAGACAGTATCTGCGCGATTAGGCGCGCCTCGCACTCGTCCCAGTCAGGCGAGTAACTGCCGGGGTAATAATCGTAACCGAAGTCATAGCCCTTGATTATAACGGCGCAGTCGAGCAGCTTTCTGAAAAAGTCACCCCGCAATATCGACGCATATTCATCGAAGTCCTCAAACTTAACAAACTGGCCAACAGGGCAGCCTTTCAGCAAATCAATTATCGGTTTACGGCACAGGCTCCATTTGACCGACCAATCGCCGTTATAAACGGAGATGTACGTTAAATAACGCGTTTCGTATATTTTGTTCTCGGCCGTGTACGAGTTGAAAATGTGCCTCGCCAACTCCCGCGGCGATTTTGACAATAGCTCAACGGCGTTTTTGCCGGGGCTTACCGCGCCGTCGCGGTTGATATCGACTAAACCGCAGTTGGCGGCAAGAGCGAACAGCGGTGTCGCGACCTTGAAATCGTTATTACGCCTGACCTCTTTTGGAGCGCCGAATTTGCCGTTGTTGTCGCACACCTCATCAAAACCGATATATTCCACCATTTTGGCAAGTTTGGCCTTTGAGATGTCAAATGTGCTATCCTTAACCTTCAACTGCTCGCTGCCCGCGAATCTCACAACGGCGGCGAAATCGGCTAGCCGGTCTTCGCGGCTGATAACCCGATCGTTCCCTGTCGGCGCGTACGCGGCGTACTTAAACACCAGCGGGGGAATAAGTGGCTTAATAACCGACATAACAAACGGGGGCATTTGGTTACCGCCGGGGAAAAGGATAGCCGCCTCGCTATGAGGATAGTGAAACTTGATGATGTGCAGGAAGCAAAGGCTTGGGGGCATATAGTACCCCCTCTGCCCCGTCCTGCCGAATATGTCTTCCGGGCCTTGATTTCCCCAACGCGGTTTATACACTTTCGCGCTAAGATTATGTTTTTGGGCGATTGCCTTTGTTGTGGGGATAAATTCCGTCCCCTCGTACTGCACATAGGCGGAGATGAACTCTTTTTCAATGTCGGAAAGACCCGGCGCCGCGAAAAACCCTTTCTCGCTGCCGTTCCAAATGTCGATAATATTCCGCGGCTCGGCGTAGAACTCGGTAAGGCCGCGGATGACCTCCGTTTTAAGGATATTTTGGCCGCGCCTGTAAATTTTATGGTGGATGTTTTTTAGTCCGGTGCCGGGCGCATATTCCTCGGAAGGGACCATTCTGCAGTTGTCAAGCAGCCATTTCTCAATTCGCGTTTTGGTGTACATCAACTATACCTCGCCGTCAACGATTTTGTACGGGTACCCCTGCTCCACCAGGAACAGCTGCCTATGGGCCGAAAATTCCTCCTCGCAGGTATCCCGGGACACAACCGTGTAGAAATACGCTCGGTTGTCGCCAGGCTTGGGGCGCAATATCCGCCCTAGCCGCTGCGCTTCCTCCTGCCGGGAGCCGAAGCTGCCGCTGACCTCAATCGCGACATTGGCGTCCGGCAGGTCAATAGCGAAGTTAGCGACCTTGCTTACCACCAGCAGACTGATCTCGCCGCTCTTGAAGCGCGCGTAAAGCTGCTCCCGCTCGCGGTTTGCCGTCTTGCCCGTGATCAGCGGCGCGGACAGTTCTGCCGCTATGCCCCGCAACTGGTCAAGATACACGCCGATAATGAGAATATGCGCGTCCGGGTGCCGCGCGATCAGCTGACGAATTATATCGCGCTTGGCGTAATTCTCCGCCGCTACCCGGAATTTAACGCGCTTGGGCGCGATCGCGTAGGGCATTCTCAACTCGTCCGGTAGCGGGACGCGAATCGCAAAACAATCCGCTTGCGCCAGCCACCCTGGACCCTCAAGGGTTTTCCAGCCCACGTCGTGCCGCTGGGGGCCACATAGCGCGAGCACGGCCGTGTCGGTCCCGTC
>JAISDE010000099.1 GCA_031265035.1 Peptococcaceae bacterium
GTCGTCAGGCAAGGCGGAGGAAGGAGGCATACCCGGGGCGGTATGGCGACTGACGACAACGCGGCCTGGCGGCGAAATAGCAAGCGAAAAACATCAATTTATTGTTTGACGAGTCCTAAGCCGAGAAGCGTGTCTGAGAAGCGAGGCTGACCCCCAATGGATTTGAAAGAGAAATTGACAATTTTGACCAACGGCGCTAAATATGATGTGGCCTGCACATCCTCCGGCACCAGCCGGGCGGGGGGAAAAGGCATGGGCAGCGCTTTGCCCGCCGGTTGCTGTCACTCCTTTGCCGCCGACGGACGCTGTATATCCCTGCTCAAAGTGCTGTTGAGCAACGCCTGTGTCTACGATTGCCGTTATTGCGTCAATCGCCGGAGCGGCGATATCCCTCGGGCTACCTTCACGGCGGCGGAACTGGCCGGCCTGACCGTCCAATTTTACCGGCGCAATTACATTGAGGGCCTGTTTTTATCCAGCGCCGTGCTGGGGACGCCTGATTTTACCATGGAGCAAATGATCCGGGTCTTGGAACTGCTTCGCCATCGGCACAATTTCCAAGGATATATTCACGCCAAAGCGATTCCAGGCGCGGCGCCGGCCCTGCTCCACCGGTTGGGTCTGCTGGCGGATCGGTTGAGCGTCAATATTGAGCTGCCCAGCGAGGACAGCCTCAGCCGGTTGGCGCCGGACAAGACCAAGGGGGAGATATTCGCGTCTATGGGGCAGATCAAGGGCGGCCTGATGGAAAACAGCCGGGAGTTGACGCTGTATCGCGGCGCCCCCAGCTTTGCCGCCGCCGGTCAGGCCACCCAGATGATCATCGGCGCCAGCCCGGAGACGGATTACCGCATATTGACTCTGGCCGCCGATTTATATCGCAAATATGAGTTGAAACGGGTATTTTATTCCGCTTATATCCCGGTGGCTGAGGATTCTCTGCTGCCGTCCGTGGAGACCAAGCCGCCTCTGCTGCGGGAGCACCGGCTCTATCAGGCCGATTTTTTACTGCGGCGTTATGGCTTCGCCGCCGGGGAGCTTTTGAGCGAGGCGACGCCGAATTTTAATCCTTTCCTTGATCCTAAGGGCAATTGGGCTGTCCATAATCCCCATTTTTTCCCGGTGGATGTCAATCGGGCGGCGCTGTCGGCGCTGTTGCGGGTGCCGGGGATTGGGCCGGTCAGCGCCCGCCGGATTTTGACCGCCCGCAAGGCGAGTCGGCTGGGCATGGCTGAGCTGCGCGAGATCGGCGTGGTGCTGAAACGGGCCCAGTATTTTATCCTTACAGCGGATTATCCCACTGGCTTGCGACTGAGCAGGGAAGCCGCGGTGAGGGCTTTGATCGATCCCGGCGCCTATTCCCTCGGCCGGGAGCAGCTGCGCTTATTCTCGCCGGCCGGGCCGGCTCTGCCCGATGTGGGGGCGGCGGCCAATACGTCGTCGCCGTTGCCGATGAGCGCGGGCGTCGGCGTCGCCGTGACGCGGCCGCCGTCGACTTTCCCTGATGTCAGGGCGGCGGCCTCGGCCAAAGAGGCGACTGAGGAGGTGATCTTATGCCTGACCCAAAACCGCTAGCGTTGCCGGCTGATGTGGTCTACCTTTACGACGGGAGCTTGGCCGGTTTTTTCTGCTGCTTATTTGAGAGCGTCTACCTGCGGGAGCTGCCGGCGGATATCTGCCCCGCCGCCGAGGCGTCGCCGGTTTTATTCAGTCAAAAGCAGATCGTTACCGATCAGGAGAAAGCGAGGCGGGCGCGGGAATCTATACCCAAAAAAATCGGCCCCCGGGCCTTGGAGCTGGTCAGGAACGTATTTTATGGCTGTCTCAAGCAAAAAGAGCTGGCGCTCTTGCGTTTTTTGCTGCTGGCCTATCGGGAGGGCGGCAAAATCATGGCTATGCGAGGGCATCCGGCCCTGGCGCCCTTGCTGAGAGCGGAGGGGCATTTGTTGCGGGAACAGCATTTGCTGAAAGGCTTCATCCGTTTTGCCGACAGCGAGGGGGCGCTGACCGCGGTGATCGCGCCGAAAAATTTTGTGCTGCCTTATCTCGCCGGCCATTTTGCCCGCCGCTTTGGCGAGGAAACCTTTATGATTTACGACCAAACCCACAAAGCGGCGTTGCTCTGCCAAAAGCGGCGCTGGCGGATCATCCCGCTGGAGTGGATGGCCCCGCCGCCGGCCGGCGAGACGGAGGCGTATTATCAGGGGCTTTGGCGGCAGTTTTATCAAACCGTCGCCATCCCCTCCCGGAGCAATCCCCGCTGTCGCATGACCAATATGCCCAAACGCTATTGGGCCAACATGACGGAGATGGCGGAGATGGCAGAGGTGACAGAGGCGGCAGCAGGTATGAGAGGGGTGACAGAGGCGCCGGCGCCGGCAGGGGAGGCACCTCTCGCCTCCCCGGTTAGCCCTTCTCCCGTTAGCCCCGCCACTCGGTCAATACGATATAAACCGTGATACTCTCGCCGCCCCTGGCGACGGTCACGCTTACCCGATCGCCAACTGCCCGATCCTTGAGGATGGCGTTGAAACTGGCCAAATCGGTCACGCTCATATCGTTCAGCGCTGTTATCCGATCGCCGGAGCGCAACTCGTCGCTGACTGATTTGGAAATATACAGCCCGATTTGGTTGACGCGGTACAGCATGGCGGTCGTCGCGCTCTGGATGTCCACAAGGCTCAGTCCCGTGTCAACCCTGCCCTGGACGTAACCGTTCTCCAGCAGATCGCTAATGACCGCTTTGGCGATATTTATGGGAATGGCGAAGCCCAGCCCGTCAATGTCCAGGCCGGAGGATTTGGCGTTGACCACGCCCACCAACTCGCCCCGCAGGTTAAACAGCCCGCCGCCGGAGTTGCCGGGGTTTACGGCGGCGTCGGTTTGCAAAAGTGACATGGTCTCCCCGTCGATGACAATTTCCCGATCCAGGGCGGAGATTATGCCGCTGGTAACTGTGCCGCCTAGCTCACCCAGCGGGTTGCCTACCGCCAGGGCCGTATCGCCCACTACCAGGGTCGAGGAATCCCCCAGCACGGCGGGTGTCAGTCCCGTAGCGTTGATTTTCAGCAAAGCCAGATCGGTTTTCGCGTCATAGGCCCTGATATCGGCGACATACTCGTTGCCGTTGGCCAGCCGGGCCGTGACGCCGCTGGCGTCGTTTATAACATGATAGTTCGTGACGATATAACCGTCCCCGGAGATAATGATCCCGCTTCCCGCGCCGGTGACGGCGAACTGACCCAGCCGGCCGCTTCGCGTAACCCTCTCGGTCGTTATTTCCACCACCGTTTGCTTGATCACCGCCGCCGCCGCGGGAACCGTCATGACGGTGTCGGAGGCTACGACGTCGGCGGCCAGCTGGTGAACGGCCGACTGATAGGAAATCTCGGCGCCGCCGCCCGGCGCGGCGAAAACCGGCCCCGGGCTGTTGGCGATATAACCGCCCAGAAAGCCGGACAGGCTGGACGCCGCGACGCAGCCGGCTACCGTCAGCGCCACAAGGCAGCGCGGCCGGCGCCGGGGACGGCGCCTGGGGCCGAGTGGCGCTGGTGTTGGCGCAGCTTGGGGCATAGGCGAATCCCCCATATCACATAATGATTCGCGATAGTTATCCGTCATTGCTCGCACATCCTTTCTCGCTATCTGTGGGCGTCAGTTATTTATCTTTGCCCCTCATTTTATGATAGCACACTTTATGATATTATAGTACCCGGATGTGACCGGTGTATGACGTTTACGGGAAAGCGCGGAAAAGTCGGGAGGAAGCTGGATGAGCTGGAGGAAAGCTGGAGGAAAATATACGATGACTAAACCTTGGCGAGCGAAAAAGGGTGAGTCGGAGTCAAAGCTGATCAACATTTTCTTTCTGGGCCTGGTCAGTTTTTTCACCGATGTCAGCGCGGAGATGGTTTACCCGCTTATTCCCCTGTACCTGATTTCGGCCTTTGGGGCGACGCCCGCTTTGGTCGGGACGGTTGAGGGGATCGCGGAAAGCCTGGCCAGCCTTTTGAAAGTTTACAGCGGTTATATTTCCGACAAATTTCAGAAAAAAAAGGCTTTGGCCTTCGCGGGATATTCGGCGGGGCTGTTTTATAAGCTTGTCTTGCTGATGGCTGGGTCGTGGGTCGGCGTTTTGCTCGCGCGGGTCGTTGATCGATTTGGCAAGGGCATACGTGTCGCGCCCCGGGACGCGCTTGTCAGCGAGAGCGCGGACAAAAGCGCGCTGGGTAAAGCCTATGGGCTGCACAAGGCCCTGGATATGGCGGGCGCGGCGCTGGGAATTTTGATCACCTATTTTCTTTTGCGGGGCGGCGCCAGCGACTACAAAAAGATGTTTCTGATCTCGATTATACCTGCCGTTTTGGGCCTGTGCATGTTCTTTTTTATTAAGGAAAAGAAGGCGGAGCGGCGGCAGGTCGCGCGCCCGCGCTTTTGGCGTGGGCTGAGAGAGTTGGACGGGCGGCTCAAGCTGTACCTGCTAGTCGTTTTTTTATTCACCTTGGGCAATTCCTCTAACGCTTTTCTGCTATTGAAAGCTAAGTCCATAGGCTTCGATGATGTTTCCGCGGTTCTGCTGTACTTCGCGTATAATATCACGGCGTCGGTCTTGTCACTGCCCTTGGGAAGACTGAGCGACAAGGTCGGGCGCAAGGCGCTGCTGGTGTCCGGTTATCTGGTATTTTCCTTTGTGTATTTTGGCTTCGCGGTCGCGGGGAACCAGCCGCTCCTGGCGATGATGTTTGTGCTGTACGGAGTGTATACGGCTATGATCACCGGTGTTGAGCGGGCGTTTGTGGCGGAACTGGCGCCGGCCGAAATCAAAGGCGCGATGCTCGGTTTGCAATCGACGGTAGCGGGGATTGCCCTTTTGCCCGCCAGCGTCATAACAGGCTTATTGTGGATCGCTTACGGCTCGGTAGTGCCGTTTTTGTTTGGGGCGTCTTTGTCATTGGCGGCGGCGATGATCTTGCTGATTTTTATGCGGAATCCGGTATTAGCGCATTCTTAAAGGGAGGGGTGGATGAGGATGGATGAAAAAGGGCTGAGGGAAAAGGGTCGGGCGGAAAATAGCCTGAATGAGAAAAGCCCGTCGGAAAAAAAGCGGGCGCTGACGGCG
>JAISDE010000108.1 GCA_031265035.1 Peptococcaceae bacterium
GTCGTCAGGCAAGGCGGAGGAAGGAGGCATACCCGGGGCGGTATGGCGACTGACGACAACGCGGCCTGGCGGCGAAATAGCAAGCGAAAAACATCAATTTATTGTTTGACGAGTCCTAAAGTCGGGAGCGGCTGAATGGCTGAAAAGGGCTTTGGCTAAAGAGCGAAAAAGGATCTAGCTATATCGAGTCCAATTGTGATTTGGTGAGGCTTGACGTTTATGGTAAAGATTGATAATATGATATAAGGTAAACGACAAGCGGGATAAATCATGAGGCGGGCGGCGAGTCAAGCGATGGATCAAGATATGGATCAATATATGGGTCAAGAGTTGGATCAGGCGGCAGGTCAGGCGACGGATCAGGCTACGGATCAGGCGGCGGCGGGGCTGAACGAGAAATACCTCAAAATGACCACGGGCTCGGTGGAAAAGCTGGTTTGCCAGCTGGCGGTGCCCACTATCACGATCATGATGGTATCCGCCATGTATAATATGGCGGATACCTATTTTGTCGGCTCGCTGGGCACCAGCGCCACGGCGGCCGTCGGCGTCACCTTTTCCCTGATGACCATATTGCAGGCGATTGGCTTTTTCTTTGGCAACGGCGCGGGCAATTATATCGCCCGGGCCTTGGGCGCGCAAAAGCGGGGCGACGCCGCCAAAATGGCGACCACCGGCTTTGTCTCCGCCTTTTTGATCGGCTGCGTCCTGGCGGCGGCGGGCCTGCTTGCCTTGTCCCCCCTGGCCCGGTTGCTGGGCGCCACCGATACCATCCTGCCCTACGCCCGGGAATATCTGTTTTTCATACTGCTGGGCGCGCCATTCATAGTCTCCTCTTTCACGCTCAACAATTTGCTTCGTTTTCAGGGCAACAGCTTTTTCGGCATGATCGGCATGGTCAGCGGCGCGGTATTGAATATCGCTCTGGATCCCTTGTTTATTTTCGTTTTTCATTGGGGGGTCGCCGGCGCCGCTTCCGCCACGATGATCAGCCAGGTAGTGAGTTTTATTTGCCTTTTGCTAGGCAGCGGCAAAGGGGGCAGCATCCGGATTTCCCTCCGGGATTTCTTGCCCCGGCCAGACATGTACAAGAATATCGCCCAGGGCGGTATGCCGTCGCTTTTGCGGCAGACGCTGCTCAGTCTGGCCACCGTGCTGCTGAACCGGGCCGCCGGCGGCTACAGCGACGCTGTGATCGCGGCCATCGCCATCGTCAACCGGATCGTGATGATCAGCGGCGCCGCCATGCTCGGCTTCGGCCAGGGCTTTCAGCCTGTCTGCGGCTTTAATTATGGCGCCAAGCAGTATGATCGGGTAAAAAGGGCTTTTCGGTTTTGCGTCATGGTATCCACGGTGTTTTTGGCGGTGCTGGCGGTGATTTGCTTTATTTTCGCGCCGGATATCATCGGGTGGTTCAGAAAAGACGACCTGGAGGTAATCAGCGTCGGCGCTTTCACCCTGCGGGCGCAATGCCTGGCCTTGCCGCTGGCTGGCTGGATCATCTCCAACAATATGTTTCTGCAAACCATCGGCAAGGTGGTACCCGCCAGTGTCTTGGCCCTTTCCAGACAGGGGCTGTTCCTGATCCCCCTGCTTTTCGGCCTGGAGTCGGCCATGGGACTGACCGGGATTCAGATTTGCGTCCCCATAGCGGATGTCTGCACGTTTTTGCTGGCGACCCCTCTGGGCATAACGGCGCTACGCCAGATGCGAACAGGGTGAGAACAGGGTGAGAACAGGGTCAGGCGGCCGCTTACGGCCGCCTGAGGTCGCCTAACGGGGCGATACGTATTCGGAGCTTTCCGGATCCTTGGTGGGATCATATTCCGGGCTGGTGGGATCCAACTGGGGATTGTAGGCCGGGTTGTAGGGATCCCTGGCCGGCTGGTATTCCGAGCTGCTGGGATCCTTGCGGGGATCATAGGCCGGCGGATAGATGATCGTCACGCGGTAAATGCAGATCAGCCGCTGGTCGGCGTCATACATGGTTTCCATGCCAAAAGCGGTGGCCAGCGCCCGCAGCGGCAGCACAATCCGCCCCTCCCGCAGCCCGGCGGGCACATCGCTGGTGTATTGCTTTACCGGGTCGCTTCTCTCCCGCTGGAGAATGATCGGGCTGCCCGCCGACATGGAGGTTTCCGTCTGATTGTAGATAAAGGTGGCGGTACGGCTGGCTTGATCCCACCGGGTCAAGGCATTGAGGGTATCCGCCAAGGGCCTGGCGGTGAGCATGGTACGGCCTTGCTGGATAAAGGGCGGGATGTCCACCTCAATATTTTGATCATTGGCGATGGCGTTTTCGTCGCCGATGGCGCAAAGCAGGTATTCCCCCCAGTTGCGGGCGCCAAAGACATACATGCCGCTGCCCAGAAGGCCGCAGGCTTCCTCGCTGACCGTCCCGTCCAGATAGCCCTTTAATTGCTCCGGCGTGCCCAGGCCCACGGCGTAGCGGCCCAGGCAGATATCCTTGGAGGCCAGCCGAAAAGCGAAAGCGCCGCCGTCGCTGGTGGTCAGGGTCGTGCTTTTGTCCAGGCTGCCCGCCGTCGCGTAGGCGCTCACCAAATGCTCCTTGCGCACCGGCTGATCGTCCTCCGACATGGCGACGCCGCTGATGATCAGTTTATCCCAGCCGTCCTCCGTCGTCGGCAGATTGTAACGGAAATTATTGCCATATTCCAGCCCCTTGGGCTTGGAAAGGCTGACCCGGGTATGGGCCCGACTGATTTCCGGCTTTTCCTCCTCGTATTCTTCCTCCGGATCGGCGCCGTAGTCATCCGTAGTCATATCGAAGACATTTTCCGGCAGATCCACAAAAATAAACTCGCCAAATTGCTGACCGTCCACCGAGGCGGTGATCTCAAAATCCCCCAGCTCCGCCGCCCGCACCACAAAGGAGGCCTGGCCCTGGGCGTTGGTCGTTATCACGGTGCTGGCGCCGGTTTCCTGCCCGGGGGCGGAGACAGTGGGATAGAGGGTGAGGCCCGGCTTGTCCGAGCTGATCCGAACCCTTTTATTGGCCACCGGCTGATCAATCTCGGTACGGAGGGAGATCGTGCCGATGGCGTTGTCCGAGATGCCGTCGCCGGTGACGGCGATGGTGTCTTTGTCAAACTCCATCACGCAAAACTCGGCGTTCAGGCTGCCGGCGATAAAATAGAGGGGGAAAATATCCCGGCCCGCCGCGCCCTGGATGATCCGGCCGGGGACGGCGCCGATTTCTCCCCGCAGAAATTGGGCCGCCGCGTCCTGGGAGGTCAGGGAAAAGGCGACCCAGGAGACACCCGGCTTGGAGCTGGTAATGGTAACCTTAAATAGGCCCGCCTGGCCGCCGCTGACGCTGACGCTGTCCTCTTTGCGGCTGGAGGCGCCGTAAACCGGCCCGGTCAGAAAGCCGCCGCTTGAGTTGCGGTCGAAAAGCATGAGCTCTATTTCCGCCGCGTCGCTGCCGTCGGCCAGCGCCGTATCCACCACCACATAGGCACGGGAGTCAAATTGGGCGTAATCCTCGGCCAGCGCTGGCAAGGGGAAGACGATGGCCAGCAGGAGCGGCAGGGCGGCCAAAATCGCGCCGAGGCGCCGGGGGAAACCATGCCCTCTACCCGAATGGCCCCTACCAGAATGCCCCCTATCCGAATGTCTCGTATCCGATCCCGATGGCTGCCTGCCGCTCATACTCATTACCACCCTCCCAAACTACCCCTCAATCAATCCTCCGCGGAGGTCTTGCCGCAGCATTTCTTGTATTTTTTGCCGCTGCCGCAAGGGCATAACTCATTGCGCCTCACCTTGCTGCTCACCGCCGGCTGCTTTTTTGCCGCCGGCGGCTGTCCTAACGCCCGGCCGCCGGCGGCGGCGCCCCGGTTCCTGGCGGCCTGCCTGATCGCTGCGCCAGAGCCGGCCGAGCCGGCAGTTCCGCCGCTGGCGCCAAAAGCGCCGCCGGCCGAGTCGTTGTGGCTGGCCACCAGATTGCGCCGCTCCTGGGGCCGCTCCACTACATTGACAAAATAGACAAAGCGGGTGATTTCCTCCTGAATATCGGCGATCATACCGCTAAACATCGCGTAAGCCTCATGGCGGTACTCCACCAGGGGATCCCGCTGCCCGATGGCTCGCAGGCCGATGCCCTGCCGCATCTGATCCATGGCGTCCAGATGATCCATCCATTTTTGATCTACTGTCCGCAAGGTGATCATCCGCTCCAGATCCCGCATCATCTCCGGACCCAGGCTGTTTTCCCTGGCCTCATAGTCAGCCAGCGCCGCCGTCAGGATAAGCTCCCTGACTTCCTCGGGAGTCAGCTGACCGGCGCTAAGATCCTCCGCGCGCACCGAGCGGGAGGGCAGGAAATGGTTGTAGGCGTAGTCCAGCATCCCGCTTAAATCCCATTCCTCCACATATTTCTGCCCGCCGGCGAAACGATCCACCGTCCGCTCCGTCACCTTCTCGATCATATCCACCACGGTGGCCCGCAAATCCTCATTTTCCAACACCCGGCGGCGCTGGTCATAGATCACCCGCCGCTGCTCGTTCATCACGTCGTCATATTCCAGCACGTTCTTGCGGAGCTCAAAGTTCCTGGCCTCCACCCGGCGCTGGGCGCCCTCCAGGGCCTTGGTGATCATATTGTTTTCCAGGGGCATATCGTCGTCCATGCCCAGCTTGTCCATGATCCCGATCAGGTTGTCGCCGCCGAAAAGCCGCATCAGGTCGTCTTCCATGGAGATATAAAACTGGCTGGAGCCCATGTCGCCCTGCCGGCCGGAACGGCCCCGGAGCTGATTGTCGATGCGGCGGCTCTCATGGCGCTCGGTGCCGATAATGTGCAGGCCGCCGGCGGCCACGACCCGCTCATGCTCCGCGTCCGTCTCCCGCTTTACCGTCGCCAATTGCTCCTGATAGTGGCGCCTGGCCTCCTGATGCTCTGTCGCCGCCGCCTCAATGACGCTGTGACTGGCGGCGATCTCCACCACCTCGGGGGGCAGGCCCGCCACCAGCATATTTTGGCGCACTATAAATTCCGGATTGCCCCCCAGAATGATATCGGTGCCCCGGCCCGCCATATTGGTGGATACCGTCACCGCCCCTAGCCGCCCGGCTTGGGCGACGATGACCGCCTCCTGCTCATGGAATTTGGCGTTCAGCACATTGTGGGTGATCCCTTTTTGGCGCAGCAGGTCGCTTAACAGCTCCGACCGCTCAATAGAGATCGTGCCCACCAGCACCGGCTGGCCGGTATCATGGCGCCTGGCGATATCCTCCACCACCGAGTGAAATTTGCCCGCCTCCGAACGGTAGATGATATCCGGCATATCCCGGCGCACCATCGGCATATTGGTTGGAACGGTCACCACATCCAGTTTGTAGATTTTGCGAAATTCTTCTTCCTCCGTCATGGCGGTGCCGGTCATACCCGCCAGCTTGCCGTACATCCGGAAATAATTTTGGAAGGTAATAGACGCCAGGGTCTGAGACTCTTTTTCCACCTGAACATTTTCTTTCGCCTCAATGGCCTGATGTAAGCCCTCGTTGTAACGGCGGCCAAACATCAGGCGGCCGGTAAACTCGTCCACGATGATGATCTGCCCATCCTTTACCACATAGTCCACATCCCGTTTCATCAGGGCGCGGGCGTGGAGGGCCTGATTGACATGGTGGGCCGCCTCGGCGTTTTCCGGATCATAGAGATTCGTCAAATTCAGCAGACGCTCCATTTTGGCCACGCCGTCCTCGGTGAGGACGGAGCGCTTGGCCTTCTCGTCCACCGTAAAGTCCTGCTCCTCTTTCAGCCGGCGGATCAGATCCGCCATCTGCCTGTACATGGGCTTGGGCGCGTCGCCCTGACCGGAGATGATCAGCGGCGTCCTGGCCTCGTCGATCAGGATGCTGTCCACCTCGTCCACGATAGCGTAACTCAGCGGCCGCTGCGCCATCTGCTCCGGCCGGAAAACCATATTGTCCCGGAGGTAATCAAAGCCAAACTCATTGTTGGTGCCATAGGTGATGTCCGCCCCGTAGGAGCGGCGCCGGGCCGAGTTGTCCAGCCCATGCACGATCACGCCCGTCTCCAGGCCCAGGAACTGATGGATTTGCCCCATCCACTCCGCGTCCCGCCGGGCCAGATAATCGTTGACAGTCACGATATGCACGCCGTCGCCCGCCAAGGCGTTGAGATAAGCTGGCAAGGTGGCCACCAGGGTCTTGCCCTCGCCGGTCTTCATCTCGGCGATCTTGCCGTCATGCAGCACCATGCCGCCAATGAGCTGCACGTCAAAATGCCGCATCCCCAGCGCCCGCCGGGAAGCCTCCCGCACGACGGCGAAGGCTTCCGGCAACAGTTGATCCAGGCTCTCACCGCCGGACAGCCGCCGGCGAAATTCCTGGGTTTTTGCCCGCAGATCATCGTCGCCCAAAGCTTGGATCCCAGGCTCCAGGTCGTTGATGATCGCCGCCCGCTTTTCCAGACGGCGGATTTCCCTGCGATTGGTATCTAAAATTGATTTCAGCAAACCTAAGGCCATAGGGAACACACCTGCTTTCTATGACCTTCATTATACGCGGTTTGCCCGGAAAATACAACCTGAAACGAAGTGAAACAATTTCGTTTGTTGTTCGGGGCTGTCAATCTGACAACTTCGCCCGCCTCTGTCGACCGTTTTTTCGGCCGCTCATCGCTCAACCGCCGGCTCATCCAGCATGATACGCAGGATTTCCGCGTCCGTCTCCCGCATACCGTCCCGGCCGAGCCTGCCCACGCCCTGAATGGTGTTTTCCACGCCTTTTTTGATGATGCCGTCGCCGCCGCGAAATTGCGCGCCGCATTGGTACATTTGGAATCCCATGATGCCGGCCTCCACCGCCATGGCGATTTTGGCGGCGCAGGACGGTTTGGCGCCGTCGCAGATCATGCCGGATAAAATAGCCAGGGCGTTGACCAGCGCGTGGGCCACCTCTCGCCGGCCGCCGCCCAGCAGATAGGCGATCCCGGCGCCGGCGGCGGCGCCGGCGCAGACCACGCCGCAGTAGGCGGACAGGCGGCCGATATATCTTTTTTGATGCAGCGCGATCAGATCGGAAAGGGCTACCGCCCGGATCAGCCTGTCCGTTCCCACGCCCCGGGCGCGAGCGTATTCCGCGATGGGCAAAGAAGCCGTGATCCCCTGATTGCCGCTGCCGGACAAAATGATGACCGGCAGCTCGCAGCCGCTCATGCGGGCGTCGGAAGCCGCCGCCGCCATCGCTTTGGCCCTGGCTCTGGGATCCCCTTCGCTGTCTCGCAGCAGCAGACGGCCAATCCCCGCCCCGTAGCTTCCCGCCAAGCCCTCCAGGGCGACGGCGGTATTGTAATCGATCTGCCGTTGGATCAGCGGCTGGAGGTCTTCCAGCCGCGCGCCATCCGCGAAAGCGACAATATCGTCCACATTCAGCAGCCCGTCGTCGCTTTCCGATCCGGAGCCGGCGCCTGTTTCCCCCGCGGGGAGATCCAGCAGGATCTCCCCGTCCCGCTCCAGATAAACGATATGGGTATGCTGGTCGCTGATGCGCAGCTTCGCCTCGGCGGCCCCCGCCCCCGCGGTGATCAGGATGTCCAGGATCGGGCCGGGCGGGGCTTGGGTGACGGTGATTTCCCCGTCGGCCAGGTATCGCCGGATCTCGGCCTTTTGACTTTCGCTGATCCGGGAGATGACCTCCAGGCCCAGTTCCCCGTCCCCGGCGATCAGGCCGGCGGCCACCGCGGCGGGGATGCCTTTCATACCGCCGGTATTGGGCACGACGACGCTTTTGGCGTTTTTGATGATATTGCCGCTCACAGCTACGGCGACCCGCTCGGGCACACAGCCCAGCAGCGCCCGGATTTTGGCAGCCGCGAAGGCCAGGGCGACAGGCTCCGTGCAGCCCATAGCCGGCAGCAACTCCCGGGCCAGGACGCGCAGGTAAGCCTCATATTTTGGATCCCCATAACAGACGCTCATAACTATTACCTCCCAAAGCGTATATGAGCATTTTAACAGACAGCGCCAAAAAAGGGTAGAGCGGATCCACTACATAGCTTCGCGCCAAGAATGTCAAGAAATTTTATCTTAGAGTGAATTGTTAAACACATGTAAGGCCCAGAGGGTCTTGACATTACGGCCAGTGTTGTGTTAGACTAACTTAGGGAATGAATATTATACGTATACGGGACGGATACAAAACAGCCACAAGGCAACGAGTCGGCCGGCGCTGGCCCGGATACCCGAAAGGAGCGGATCGCTGATAAATGTGACAGTCAATGAATTGATCTCCTATTATGGCGCCGCGCAGCCCTTGCTTTTGGATACCTGGCTGGAGCAATATCGGGCTGTGGGGCGGTTGGACGGCGACCAGACAAATTTGGCCGGCAGCGGTCTGCTGATCCCTTTGTCGGGCCGGGCTCAGTACACGCTCAACGGGACTGTGTATGACTTGCGCCCGGGCGTAGTCCTTCACGCCGGAGCCTCTATGAAATTAAGCAAAAAATCCGTTGGCGACAAGCCTTGGCGCTACATGGTGCTGCATTACAAAATCGCGGCCGGCGCCGCCGAGCTGCGACAGTATCACGATTCTCATTTCCTGATCACTACGGGCGTCAGCGCCCAAATCGCCGATATGGCCCTGCGGCTTCACAATGGGCGGCAGCTGCCCGATGAGTTGGCCGGTCTGCGGAGCAAAACGGTTTTCGCCGCCTTGATTGAGGAAATCGTCGCCGCCGCCCTGCGATACAGCAGCGACAGCCGGGAATCGCTCATGGATGAGGCGATCAACATACTGCGAACGCGGTATCGGGAAAGCATCACCATTGGGCGGCTGGCGGCTGATAGCGGTATGAGCCTGAAACAATTCAGCGCTTTGTTCCGCAAAAAAATGGGGGTAGCCGCTATCGACTACCTGACGGATTTGCGGCTGCGGCAGGCCAGGGAGCTGCTGATCACCGGCGAGCACAGCGTCCGGCAAGTGGCGGCAAGCGTGGGGTATGAAGACAGCTACTATTTCAGTCGCCTGTTTAAGCGACGAGTCGGCCTTTCCCCCAGCGCGCTGACGGCGGGTCGGGAGATCGGCGCCAGTCCCGAGGGCCGAAAAACGGATTGAGAAAAAATCTGAAAAAATCTAAAGAAAAAATCCATCCTTCCGAGGAATTCCTCCATTTTCCCGAGGCGGGTTTCCTGTTATAATCGGCTCATTTGATTTATGATGTTATCTAAAACTAACATCTTTGAAGGAGCGAGTAAACATGATTAAAAAACCCTTGGCCATTTTAATGAGCGCGGCTATCTCTCTGGCGGCGCTGACGGGCGCCTGTTCCGCCGGCGGCTCTCCCGCCCAAAACCCGGCGGGCGCCGGGTCTGAGACGCCGCCCGCCGCCGCTGTCGCGGCGCCCCCCGCCGCCTCGGCTGCCCAGCCCCCGGACTCGACGGACGCCGCCGCCCGGACGGTTTATCCGCTGACCATTGATAATTACGACGCGGACGGCGGCGCCTTTGTCCAGGTATTCCCGAAAGCCCCGGAGCGGGTGGTCGCCACCACTCAGGCCAACATCGAGATAATGCTGAAGCTGGGCTTGGGGGACAGGCTGGTAGGCGTCGCCAACATCATCAGTGATTTCCCGGCGGATTTACAGGCGGAGGCCGCCTCCCTCAACGAGATTTCCAAGCAGTGGCCGCCGATGGAGGTGGTATTGGGCGTATCCCCGGACTTTGTAATGGGCCGAGCCTTCGATTTCAATGAGGGCGAATATGGCCTGGGCACCGTGCGCTCTTACAGCGACATGGGCATCAACACCTTTATCTGGGCCTCCAGCAGTATTACCGGCGATCCCACTATGGAGGACATTATCAGCGATATCCGCGTCATCGGCCAGATCTTCGACGCGCAGGCCAGGGCCAACGCTTTCGCCGACGAGCTGCAGGCTCGGCTGGATCAGGTAAAGGCGTCCCTTCCCGCCCAGGCGGGCGAGAAGAAGGCCCTGATGATTACCGACTTTGACGGCAGCACCTATGGCCAATACGGCGCCAAGGCCAAGCTGCAAAACGACCTGCTGGCCAAGCTGGGCTACGTCAACGCCACGGAGCAGGCGGGCAATTCTCTGGGCCTGGAGACCATGGTGGCCATTTCCCCGGATATTATCATCTATATCGAGTATGACGGCAGCGCGCTGGAGCCCCAGGAGGCCATCAATAGCCTCTTGGCCCAGGACGCTTTGCGGGGTGTCCCGGCCATCGCGAACAACGCGGTTTACCGGGTGCCTTTCAACAACATTATGGGCCACGGCTACTGCACCATCGAGGGGCTGACCCAGTTGGCGGAGCAGATTTACCCCAATTAGGACGATTAACCCTAAGGCGGAAAGGTTACGCGATGCGCTCACTCATCTCCCGCGGACAAGGCGAGGCCGCGCCGTCTCTCGTCAAATCCTTGGTTCCAGTGGTGGCGGCGCTGCTGGCGCTGAATATTGTCTCCTTGGTGATCGCCGTCTCCGTGGGGCAGGTGGCCATCCCCGCCGAGCTATCCTACAAGATCTTGCTATATCGGCTGACCGGCGCCGTAGTGGGGGATAAGGGGGCGCTGACGGCGGGAACTTTTATGAATATAGTCTGGGATATCCGGTTTCCCAGGGCTCTGACATCTATGCTGGTAGGGGCGGGGCTGGCGGTTTGCGGCGTGATTATGCAGGCGTCGGTGAAAAACCCCCTGGCCGATCCCTATATCCTGGGCGTGTCCTCCGGCGCCTCCCTGGGCGCTACCTTCGCGATTTTGATCGGCTTTGGCTCGTTGGATCTGCTGTCCCAGGCGGGGGTTTCTTTCGGGGCCTTCACCGGGGCGCTCATCGCGTCTTTGGGGGTGCTGACGCTGGCGGAGACGAGCGGGCGGGCCACCTCCACCAAGCTGGTGCTGTCCGGCATGGTCATCAACGCTTTGTGCAACGCCTTCTCCAACTTTATTGTCTATTTCGCCAGCGACTCGGAGGGGATCAAAAGCGTGACCTTTTGGACGATGGGCAGCCTGGCGTCGGCCAAGTGGGAAAAGCTGCCCCTGCTGGCGGCGGTCGTGGGCGCGGCGCTGCTGTTTTCCCTGCCCCAGGCCCGGGTTCTCAACATTATGCTGATCGGGGATGAGGCGGCGATTACGCTGGGGATCAGGCTGTCCTCTTACCGGCGGGGCTACATGATCGTGTCGGCCCTGGTGACGGGGGTCATTGTGTCCTATTGCGGCATGATTGGCTTTGTGGGGCTGATTGTCCCCCATATCGCCCGGGGCTTTGTCGGCTCGGATCACCGGCGGGTCATCCCCATCAGCATGGGAATAGGCTCACTGTTTTTAGTTTGGGCGGACGTTATCGCCCGGGTGGCGATCCCCAAAAGCGAGGTGCCCATCGGTATTATCACCGCGATGATCGGCGCGCCGGTCTTTATTTACATGCTGGTAAAACGGGGCTACGGATTCGGGAAGGAATAAATTGGCGGATTCGGGAAGGAACAATCTGTATGTCACTGACAGTCGAGGGTCTTTATGTCCATCTGTCCGGCAAGGAGATCATCCGCGATGTGTCGCTGCGGGTGGAAAAAGGGCGCTTTGTCGGCCTGATCGGACCCAACGGCAGCGGCAAATCCACCTTGCTGCGGGCGGTTTACAAAGTGCTGCCGCCCAAAGAAGGCGCCATTTTGCTGTTTGGCCGGGATGTCGCGCGGGCCAGCCCTAAAACCGTGGCCAAACAAATGGCGGTGGTAGGGCAGTTTAATGATCTGGAATTCGATTTCACGGTCATGGAGATGGTCATGATGGGGCGAAGTCCCCACAAATCCCTGCTGGAGGGAGATTCCCAAGAGGATTTCCAGATTGCCGGGGAGGCGCTGCGCCAGGTGGATATGGCGGACTACAGCCAGCGGGATTTCCTATCCCTTTCCGGCGGCGAGCGGCAGCGAGTGATTTTGGCCCGAGCCATCGCCCAGCAGCCGGAGTTTCTTGTGCTGGATGAGCCGACCAACCATCTGGATATCAAGTTCCAGATTCATTTGTTGTCCGCCGTCAAAAATCTGGGCGTGGGCGTATTGGCCGCCCTCCATGATTTGGAATTGGCGGCTGAGTACTGCGATTACCTGTATGTGCTCAACCGCGGGCAGGTGGTGGCGGGGGGCGAGCCTGCCGCTATCCTGACCAAGGAGTTGATCGAGGAAGTGTACGGCGTTCATTGCGAGCCGTATGTCAACCCGATCACCGGCGGCTTCGCGGTGGCTTATTTGCGCTAAGAGCGTGATAGGTGTATGATAGGAGTATAATATAAGTCATGCTAGGAGCATGATACATGAAACGCGGTAAGCATATAAGGGAGTGATATCGTATTGCTGCTGATGAATCGGACACTCCTGCGACTTTCCCGGGGGCTGTGGCCGCGTATTTTTTTGATCGTGGCCGTCAAGCTGGTTGTGTTGGTCGGCACAGCCAGGTTCGCGGGCAATGTGGCCGAGCTGCTGGGGGATTTTCTTGAGCCCCGGCTGACCGGCGGGCAATTCAGGCAGGCGGTTCTCGCCGCTTTCCTGGCCGCCGCCGTCGTGCTGTTGGGCGAGGTTTTGGCGGGGGAGGCGGAGTTTCTCTGCGCCGCCAAGGCCCGCCGGTCGCTGCGGGAAAAACTCTTTTCCAGACTGCTGGCTCTCGACGCCGTCGGGGCGGATAGCCTCGGCGTGACCGCCGCCGTCACGGCTACCGCGGATGGGGTGGAAGCGCTGCAAACTTACTACAGCAGGTATCTGCCAGCCCTGTTCTACAGCCTGACGGCGCCGGTTTATTTATTTTTCGCGCTGCGGGATATTTCCCTGCCCGGGGCGGCGCTGCTGCTGGCGACAGCCTACTGTGTAACGCCCCTCAACAGCCTGTTTCGCCAAAAAGTGGAGCGGCTGAAAAAAGGTTATTGGAATGGCTTTCAACAATTGACGGCTTATTATCTGGAGAGCCTGCGCGGGCTCACTACCGTTAAGCTTTTTAATCAGGACGAAACCAGGGGGAATGCCCTGGCGGCCAAAGCGGAGAATTTCAACAGCAGAATCATGGATATGATGAGGCTGAATTTTTCGGCCTTTCTGTTTACCGATACGCTGGTACATCTGGCGGAGGCGGCGGCGCTGATTTTAGTGTGCGTTCAGGCTGGCCGGGGAGCGATAAGTCTACCGGCCGCGCTGATGGTGTTTATGCTGGCCCACAGCTTCTTTGCCTCCGTGGGCCAGTTGATGAGCGCGACCCATCAGGCGATTGCCGGCGTGGCGGCCTCCGAGCAGGCGGCCGTGATTTTGGGCGAGGCGCCGGACGAGGCGCCGCCGCGCGCCGCGGCCCCTGAGCCGGCCGGGCCGAGGCGAGCTGAGGCCGCCGCGCCGGCCGGGGCGGCTGTCGCGGCGGGGTCACAGCGGCCTGAGCCAGTCGCGACCGACGCTCCCGCGGCGCCGGCAGCCCCGGCCGCTCCTGTAGCGCCGGCCGCGCCGCCGCCCGGCGGGGCAAGGAAGGGCGGCGCCTTTGCCGGCATTGAGATACGGGGCGTTTCTTATCGCTATGGCGACAGGCGGGCAGCGCTTCGTCAGGTAAACCTACAAATCCCCCAAGGCTCCAAGGTGGCCCTGGTGGGACAGTCCGGCTGCGGGAAAAGCACGCTGGCCGCCTTGCTGATGGGCTTTCTCACCCCGGCTGGGGGAGAGATTTTTATTGACGGAGCGGACAGCGCCGGGCTTGCCCCGGAGCGGCGGCGGGGCCAAATTGTGCTGGTGCCCCAGACGGTGGGGCTTTTTAGCGGCAACGTCGCCGACAATCTGCGGATCGCCAGGCCGGACGCGAGTGAGGCCGTCTTGCTGGGCGCGTTGGAGCAGGCGCGCCTGAGAGAATGGGTGGCGTCTCAGCCCAAGGGGCTGGGGACGGAAGTCGGCGACGCCGGCACCAAGCTGTCCGGCGGACAGCGGCAGAAGATGGGCATCGCCCGGGCTTTTCTTACCGGCGCGCCTTACCTGATTTTTGATGAGGCCACCTCCAGCGTGGATCCGGAAAGCGAGCGGGAAATTTGGGCCTGTATTGAGGATCTGGCCGCCTCCCGCACAATAATTATCATTTCTCACCGCTTGGCCGCCATTAGCGCCGCCGACCGGATTTACGTCTTGTCCGACGGCGCGATAGCCCAATGGGGGACGCACGGCGAGCTGATGGGGCAAGAAGGGCTGTACCGCCGATTGGTGACGGAGCAAGCCGAGTTGGAACGTTACGGATTAGTTCAATAATGAGTCGTTAATAAGTCGTTAATAAGTCGTTGAAAAGTTGTTGAACTAGTTGTTGAACTAGTTCTAAGGGGAGGAATCAGTCTATGGCTGGGCAAAAAAAGCGCAGCCTGCGCCGCTTGACCGCGCGATTGCTCCGGCGGGTCGGCGATCAGGGCCAGACGCTGTTTCAATCTACCGCGGCCAGTGTGGTGGGCAATCTAAGCCAGCTGGGCCTGATGGGCTTTGGGGCGCTTTTGATTTTGCGCTGTACCGGTCACACAGCCTCAGGCTCTCCCCCGCTGTGGGGCGCCCTGGCCGCGTTGAGCTCGGCCTTGATCGTCCTGTGCCGGTATTGGGAGGGCTATTTGTCCCACGCCGGAGCCTATCGGCTGCTGGCCCGGGAGCGAATCAGCCTGTACCGCGTTTTGGGCAGGCTGGCGCCCGCCTGCCTGACAGATCGCCAAAAGGGCGATATCCTCTCAATCGCCACGGCCGATATTGAGACCATTGAGTTCTTTTTCGCCCATACCATTGGGCCGGCTATTACGGTGATCCTGCTGCCTTTGATCACCTTGACGATCGCCGGCCGCTGCCATCCTTTATTTGTTTGGGCGCTGCTGCCGGTCTATATCTGCATGAGCGTCCTGCTTCCCTTAGCGGCCATGGGCGCCGGGCGGGATGTGGGGACGCGCCGCCGGGAGCAGCTGGGCGACATGAAATCCTTGATCCTGGAAAGCGTCTGCGGTCTGCGGGATATTCAAATTTTTGGGCACGCCGCCAGGCGTCTGGCGATTGTGGCGGCGAAAGACGCCGAGATCAACCGATCAACCCATTGGCTGACCCTGCACCGGCAGATTGTCACCGCCGCCCCCGTTTTTTTAGTGTATCTGGCGAGGATCGCGCTGCTGGCGATCGCCTCTTACCTCGCTCCCCAGGGCAATGGCGACCCGGTGGCCTTGGTGGCGCTGTCTTTTGTGGTATCGGCGTCTTTTTCCTCCACACAATCGCTGACCACCGTCATATCGAGCCTGCTGGAGACCTACGCGGCCGCGGAGCGGATCTTCGCCCTGGAGGACGCCGAGCCGGCCGTCGCGGAGGCTGAGGACGCCAGGATATTGACCGCTGTGGAAGAGATCGCCTTTCATGATGTCTCCTTCCGATATGAGGCTGACGCCGACCTGATTCTGGATCATCTGAGCCTTACGATTCGTAAGGGTGAGACCATAGGCATTATGGGAGAGAGCGGCATCGGGAAATCCACGATTTTGCGCCTTTTGCTCCGTTTTTGGGATGTCAGCGGCGGCAGTATCACCGTCAACGGCATCCCCTTGCGGCAGTTATCCCCGCGGAGCCTGCGCTCCCGTATCGCGTTGCTGGAGCAGGATGTTTTCCTTTTTGATGATACCATCGCCGCCAACATCGCTTTTGGCAAGCCCCAAGCCAGCCCGGAGGAGATCGCCCGGGCGGCGGGGCGGGCGCGTCTCCACGATTTTATTATGACCTTGCCCGACGGCTATGAGACGCGAATGGGCGAGACCGCGAGCCGCCTGTCCGGCGGGGAAAGGCAGCGCGTTGGCGTCGCGCGGATAATGTTGATCGATCCGGATGTGATCGTGATGGATGAGCCGACCAGCAATCTGGATATCTTTAATGAAAAAGGGCTGCTGAAGACCTTGAGCGAGGTGTACAGTGATAAAACGGTGATCATCGTGTCTCACCGCGTCTCCGCCCTGGCCGGCTGCGACCGCGTCCTCGATCTGCGAGATGGCAGGTTGGTGGAGCGGCGGAGCGGGAGCGAAAGCGAATGATTTAGCGCGGAACCCGTTGCGGCGCCCGCCATTTCAAGGTATACTATGAGCAGAGAGGGAGTTGATCGCCATGCGCGTGCCGCGCGTTTATATTGAATCCTCAGTCTTTAACTTTATGTTCGCTGACGACGCGCCGGATAAACGTAATGATACCCAAAAGCTATTTGATGAGATTAAGGCGGGGTTGTATGAGCCATACACATCTGAATATGTTGTGCGGGAACTTTCAGCGGCGCGGGCACCAAAAAGAGAGAATATGCTCAGCCTGATCAAGCAATATGACATAATCCCACTACCAGCCGACGAAGAAACTGAGCGGTTAGCCGCTATATATGTGATGGAAGGCGTTATCCCCGCCAAGTACGGTACCGACGCGATTCATATCGCTTGCGTGACAGTAAATGACCTAGACTTTATCGTCAGTTTTAATTTCAAACATATAGTAAAACGTAAGACTATGCTGATGACGGGGGCGATTAATTTGCGCGAGGGCTATAAGCAGATTGGGATTTTCTCGCCGACGGAGGTGATTTAGGATGAATGATTTAGATAAATATATGAATGACCCTGATATTATTGATGAGCCCATGCCTATGCGAGAGATTCACGCTATCCGGCTGATGATTCAAGCCGAGACTAAGGAAATGTCCCCGGCTGAGCGCGCCCGGCACACTCATGAGCAGGCGCAAAAGGTGATGGAGGAATATGGCTTGACAGAGCGACAGCCAAAATCGCGCGGGGTAAGAAAAATTATGTAAGGGAAATATTCTTTAAATGCGGGATCATATGAGCGAGAGCGGCGAGAGCAAAAAAGATGAGGGTATATTGGACACCGGCATATTCTATGAGATGGAGTACGCTTCTAGTCCCGCGCCGGGCATTGAGAGGCTCGTCTCGGGTCTCCAAAAGATCCCGCCGCCGATCCGGGACGCGAGGCGGGAGATCTTCAGCCAAATGCGGGATATCGCGCGGAAATACCGCCTCGGGCCCAATTACCCGCGGTCTTTTGACCAAAAGCTCCAGGGCGACAACGGGATCATCTTTTATAAGCAAGGCATGTTTATGAGAGATTTCTCGGATGATTACTCCGGCCACGCGGGGTTCGCGCGATATTTCCCCTTTTATCAGATGATGGGCTATGAGCAGCTGCGCACGTATTTTACCTGGCGGACGGCGGTCAGAAAAGGCAGCGTCCGGGAAATCTCACCGGCTTACGCTTTTTTGTATGTCTATGAGCTGCTGGCCAATATCGGGGCGGACGACCCGGCGGACGGCCTGGCGAAGCTGCTGTTTTTTTGGCGGGCCTTCAGCGCGTATGACAATACCCTGGACAAGTATATTTTCCGCTGGCTGAAAGATTATCATATCTACTACGAGCTGCCCCTGTCCTTCCGGGAGTTCACCGAAAAGAACAACCTTACCGGGCATTATCCGGAGCTGGCCGCCACTGGCAATCCCGGGGACGATTTTGATTTGCTCTGCGGGATCTCCAAGTACGACCTCAGGGCTTCCGCCTTTTTTACCGCCGGTAACGGGGAACTGATCAAGGATTGCTTTTACTTCGTGACCGATCGGCTCCGACAGGTATTCCGGGACAAAGGCGAAGATTTCGACGGTTATATATTTCAGTCCCCTCAGCGAATGTCGGCCTGGGCGCCGTTTAGGGACGCCTTATTTTATCAGTGGCTGCGGCAGCCGGACAGGCGGGTGATTTTGTCCCCCAGAGAAATCTATATTTGCCGCCAAAATAAATGGATTTTCAGCCCGGTCATAACCACCGAGAGCGGCAGGCTGCTGCTGGGTTATATCATGCGGCAAATGGAGTCCGCTCTGCGGGCAGCCGCGAAATATAAATTCAAGCTGAGGGCCGGTATCCACAGCCTGGCGCCCAGCAGCGGCGCCGCCCCGCCTGACGCGGCCGATAAATTGGCCGGGGCGGGATTATCCCTGGAGAATGTCATCAACGGCGGGGTCAGGGAGTTTTACCGAGAGGCGACCCAAACGGTCGTCAAGCTTGATCCCGACGCGTTGGCCAGCATCCGGCGGGAGGCCCTGGTCACACAGGAAAGGCTGCTTGTGCCGGAGGGGGAAGCAGGCTCCGGGGCGGTAGCGGCGGCGGTAGCGTTTGCTCTGCCGCCAAAGCTGGTGCCAGAGCAAACGCCGTCCGCGACACCGGAGGCAACGCTGTTGCCAGTGGCGGCGCCACCAGAGCTGGCGCCAGTACCGGAACTGCCGGCGGCGGCAGCGGCGGCGGCGGTAGCTCCGGCGCAGACGCCAGCGCCAGCATCGGAGTCGGAACTGCCGCCGCCGACACCGCCGCCAACCCCGGCGCCTGAAAGCCCACCGGCGGCGGCCGCCGGCATCTGGGCGAGCCTCCAAGCCGCGCTGACCGAGACTGAGCTACAGGCCCTGGCGGCGCTGGCCCAGGGCGAACAAGACATCAGGGAATTCGCCGGCGCGCGGGGTGTCCTGCCGGAGGTTTTGCTGGACGGGATCAACGGGAAGGCGCTGGATATTATCGGCGACAGCCTTACGGACGCCGAGTTCGTTTTATACAGTGACTACAAAGATCAAGTAAAGGAATTGGTCAGATGAGCGAGGTCAGTCAGGCGGAGAATCGGGCGGCGAGTCAGGCGGAGGGTCAGGCGGCGAGTCAGGCGGAGGGTCAGGCGCCAAATCAGGTGTCCGGCCAGGCGCCTGACCAGCCAGCGACTCAGGCGCCAAGCCGGGCGCCAAACAGGATCGCCCATATCCTGCTCAACGCTTTGCAGGGCGGCGTGGTGCCCCGGGTGGGGCTGGAATACATCACGGTGGGACGGGCGGAGGAAATCGCCGCCATACTGCGGGATATTGAGATGATCGGGGAAGGCGGCGCCGCCTTCCGTTTTATCGTGGGCAAATACGGCAGCGGCAAGAGCTTTTTGCTCCAAACCATCCGCAATTACGCCGCGGCCAGGGGTTTCGCGGTGGTGGACGCCGACCTCTCGCCCGAGCGCCGTTTCGCCGGGACCAAAGGGCAGGGCCTGGCCACCTATAAAGAATTGATCCGGAATCTGTCCACCAAATCAAAACCCGACGGCGGCGCCCTGCCCTTGATCCTGGAAAAGTGGATCGCCGGTATTCAAACGGCGGTGAGAACCGGCTCCGACGCTGACGGCCCGGCCTTTGACGATCTGGTGGAGCGGCGAATTTACGCGGTGGCCGGCTCCCTCGAGGGGATGGTCAACGGCTTTGAGTTCGCCAGGGCGGTGGCCATATACTGGCAATCCTACCGGCAGGGCGACGAGGCGATGAAATCCAAGGCGCTCAGATGGTTCCGGGGCGAGTATCCCTCCCGGAAAGAGGCCAAGGACGATTTGGGGATCAATTTCATTGTCACCGACGAGACCTGGTACGACTTCCTGAAAATATTCGCCGCCTTCCTGGTTGGCGCGGGCTACAAAGGTCTGCTCGTCGTCATAGACGAGCTGGTCAATATTTTCCGGATCTCCCACTCCGTCACCAGGGCGAATAATTATGAGAAAATCCTCACCATGTACAACGACGTATTGCAGGGCAAAGCCAGCCATATCGGCTTTTTGATGGGCGGCACGCCCCAGTGCGTGGAGGACAAATACAAGGGTGTTTTCAGCTATGAGGCGTTGCGCTCTCGCCTGGCCGACGGCCATTTCGCCGCCGCCGGCCTCAAAGACCTGACCTCCCCGGTCATCAGGCTGCGCATGCTCTCCCAGGCGGAAATGTATATCCTGGTGGAGAAGCTGCTCCACCTCCACGCCCGGCTCTACAATTACGCCCCGGCCTTATCCCATGAGGATCTGGTTTATTTCCTCACGGTGGAATACAACCGGGTAGGCGCCGAGACCCATATTACCCCGAGGGAGATCATCCGGGATTTTATCGGGCTGATCAATATCCTGCGCCAGAATCCCCACCAGAGCGTAGCCGGGATTTTGGGCGACAACAGCTTTGAGCTGGCCAAAGGCGGCCTCAGCGATGAGGATATCCACAGCGAGTTCCAGGAATTCGAGGTCTGAGAATTGGGATGAGGCATGAGAATTGGCATAGGGATTGAGGTCTGAGCATTATGGATGTATTTGACAGGCTGGCCCCCTTTATTCAGGACTTTATTTACCAAAACAAATGGGAAGCGCTACGGGGCATCCAGGTAGCCGCCTGCGAGGTCATCCTCGACAGCGACGACAACCTGCTCCTTTCCTCCGGCACGGCTTCCGGCAAGACGGAGGCGGCTTTTCTGCCGGTTCTGACGGAGCTACACAACAAGCCCTCCGCCTCGGTGGGCGTCATGTATATATCGCCCTTGAAGGCGCTGATCAATGACCAGTTCAACCGGCTGGGGCAGATGCTTTTGGACTCCGATATCCCCGTCACGAAATGGCACGGGGACGCGTCAATGACCCAAAAGAGCAAGCTCGTCAAGAACCCCCGGGGCCTGCTCCAAATAACGCCGGAGTCGTTGGAGAGCCTGATCAGCAATAAACGGGGCGCCTGCCTGTCGCTGTTCGCCGATTTGCGGTTTGTCGTCATTGACGAGGTGCATTACTTCATGCGGGATATCCGGGGCTTGCAGCTTTTGTGCGTGCTGGAGCGGCTGAGCCGGCTGACCGGCGTCAAGCCCCGGCGGATCGGCCTGTCGGCCACCCTGGGCGACCTTTCCCTGGCCCAGGCCTGGTTGAGCGCCGGCACCGGCCGCGCGTGCGCCGCCCCCGCGGCGGCGGCCGAGAAAAAGCGGATCGGGCTGCATATTGAGCGCTTCGTGAATTACGCCGAGGAAAGGGATCTGGTCGAGAAAGACAGCGGCGGCGGCGCGGTGAGCGTCAACGCCGGCGATTTCGGCGATCTGGAGCATTATGAGTATCTTTTCAAGCATACCCTGGATAAAAAGACGATCATCTTTACCAACAGCCGGGAGGAAACCGAGCTGGTCATGGCCCGCCTGCGGGATGTGGCCCTGAAAAATAAGGCCCCCGATGTCTATCGCGTCCATCACGGCAATGTCTCGGCCCTGTTGCGGGAAAGCGCGGAGGACGAGATGCGATCCGCCGACGAGAAAATCGTTACCGGCGCCACCGTGACCCTGGAATTGGGCATCGACATCGGCTCCCTTGACCAGGCCGTCCAAATCGGCGCCCCCCTCAATGTCTCCAGTTTCGCGCAGCGCTTGGGCCGCTGCGGGCGGCGGGGGCAAATCCCCCGGCTGCTCTTTACTTTTGTGGAAAGCGTCAAGATCAACTCCGACGACCCCCTCGGGCCTATCAACTGGGATTTCCTCCGCACCATAGCGATCCTTGAGCTTTATCTCAAAGACCACTGGCTGGAGCCGATCCCCCCGCAGCGCCACGCCTACAATCTTCTGTATCACCAAACCATGAGCTGCCTCAAAAGCAACGGGGAAATGTCCCCCGCCGGGCTGGCGACGGCGGTTTTGTCGCTCAGTTGTTTCCAAAATATCTCCCAGGCCGACTACCATAGGCTGCTTTCCCACCTGATTAGCGCGAACCAATTGCAGCGGACGGAGCGGGACGGGCTGATCATCGGCCGGGAGGGGGAGAAGGTCGTCAACAGCTACAAATTCCTGACGGTATTTCTGACGCCGGAATACCTGCTGGTCAAGGACGAGAACCGGGCCATCGGCACGGTGGACAAGGTTTATCCGGTGGGCGTCCGCTTCGCCTTGGCGGGCCTGACCTGGGAGACGGTGGCTGTGAATGAGAAGTCCAAGGTGATATTTGTCAAACAGGTGCCGGGCATAGCCGTGGTGGACTGGAATGTTGACTTCACCGCCGAGCTGCATACCGTTTTGGTCCGGAAAATTCGTAGCGTACTGCGGGAGGACGGCGCTTATCCCTATTTGAGCCAGCGCTGCGGCCCGCGCCTGGCCGAGATCCAATATATCGCCCGGGGCAGCGGCATCCTGGACAATTTGGTGACCCCGCTGTCCCATCGAAAATACGCCGTCTTTCCCTGGGTGGGGACAAGACAGCTCATGACATTGAATTATCTTTTGCGGCGCCGGGGCGTCAAGAGCAAGCTGCCCTGGATCACCTGCCTCTACCTTGAGGTGATCTTTGAGGGGACGGGGGAGGAATTGGCGGGCGTCGTCGCGGACAGCCTCAGCGGCGAGCCTGACCTTTATGATTTGCCACTGCCCGACAAGGTACAGATTGCCGGGAAATACAACGAGTTCGTCCCCCCCGACCTTTTGCGCAAGCAATTTATCGAGGATTATCTCGACTTCGATGGTCTGCGGGAGGCGCTTGCCCCGCTCAGTCATTCCGGCTTGTCTCAGAATCCAAAAACGGCAGACAGTAGAATGGATTCCGGCATAAAGCCAGAATGACGGCGGGAGCGATCCACCTATGAACTACTACTGTAACAGCGACTTGTGACTTTTTATATCTGCAACCACCGAAAAAATTGTAGGCATTCGCTAAAGGCATAAAGGCATTTGCTAAAGGACGTTCGCTAAAGGATTTGACAATTTTGCTGGTTGGATGTAACATAAAGTCGTCGATTCAATTTTCCTGATTTTTAGCGGGGACTGGGGGCCGGGTATGGCAAAGCCGGACAGTGGGTTGGAGCGTGGCGCCAGATATATTTTGCGCAATAGTTACGAGGAAATGGTCAGGATCAGGACGAAGGAGATCATGTCCAGAATGGATATGTGCTGTTGCGAGAAATGCTATTTGGATGTCTGCGCCTTGGTGTTGAATCAATTACAGCCCAGGTATGTGACGACGGAAAAAGGCTCGCTGATCGCCAAGCTGCCGGAAATGTCGAAACGCAAGGAACTGGAGATGACCGTTTTGATCAGCCGGGCGGCGAAAATGGTGCGAGACCATCCCAGTCACGACGCGAAAATGGCGCGGGACAATCCTAATCATGACGCGAAAATGTGAGGCGCCGGAGGAAAATACAGGCCGGGAGCGGCGCCGTCCACAGAGAACTCAGACACGGTTGCGGATTTTGTCACATTACGCCAAAGGCGCCAAGGGTTTGCTCTTGCTGTCGTTGATCGCTTCGGTTTTATCGATCGGATGCTATTTTTTGATGCCCCAAGTGATTTTGCTCACGGTGGATTCTGTGATCGGGGAAGCGGATTTCCGTTTGCCTGATTTTTTGTTGGCGGGGATAAATCAGGCCGGGCTACGGGCCTATCTGCGGCAAAATCTTGTCTGGTGTCTGGCGGTGATTTTGCTGTTCGACATTTTGTCCGGGTTTTTTACCTATCTGCGCCGGGCGTCTATGGCCAAGGGAGCGGAAGGTATTATCCGCCGCCTGCGGATCGGGCTGTACGGGCATATCCAGCGGCTGCCCTATCTTTGGCACGCCGAACACAAGACAGGGGATATCCTGCAGCGCTGCACCGCCGACGTGGATGTGATCCGGCTGTTTATCAGCGGGCAGGCGCTGGAGCTTTTTCGCGCGGTGTCCCTGGTGATTTTGGCGCTGGCCGTCATGTTTACCATGAATATCAAAATGACCCTGGCGGCGGCCGGTTTTTTGCCGCTGATCGCGATTTACTCCTACGTGTTTTATGGCCGGATCGCCAAACGGTTTCGGGCCGCCGATGAGGCGGAGGGCGAGTTGTCCGCGGCGGTGCAGGAGAACCTGTCCAGCGTTCGGGTGGTGCGGGCTTTTGGGCGGGAGCGATATGAGGTGGAGCGGTTTGACGCGAAAAACCTGCGTTTCACCGACCTGTGGATGAGATTGGGTTATGTGCTGGGTCTGTATTGGGGGTTGGGCGATTTGCTCACCGGCTTGCAGGTTATGACAGTGGTAGGGATGGGCGCTTTGCTGTCGACGACGGGCGAGTTGACCATGGGGCAGTTTTTGGCTTTTGTGTCTTATAATGCCCAGCTGGTGTGGCCGATCCGGGGCCTGGGCCGGATTTTGTCGGAAATGAGCAAGGCCGGCGTGTCCCTGGATCGGATCGGCGCCATACTGACGTATCCGGCGGAGGACTCCGACGAGGCGGAGCCGAGCGAGGTGGAGTCGAGCGAGGCGGCCGCGGCCGCCAACGGCAACGTCGGCGAGGCCGACAGCGCCAACGGTGCCGGAACCGACGCTGGCGCCGCGGGCACCGAGGCCGACGACGAGCTTTTTGCCGGGGATATCGCGTTTGACATCAGGCGATTCGCCTATCCGGGCGGCAAGCCGATTTTGCGGGATATCCGGGTAACGATCCCCGGCGGCTCCACTCTGGGCATACTGGGCGGCACGGGGACGGGCAAGTCCACCTTGATGCACCTGCTGGATCGACTTTACGACTTGCCGCCGGCCATGGGCCGGATCACCGTTGGCGGCGTGGATATCCAAAGCCTCCGGCGCCGGCGGTTGCGGCGGCACATTGGATTCGCGCTGCAAGAGCCTTTTTTATTTTCCCGCACGATTCGGGAGAATATCAGCGCTTTCCGGCCGGGCGCCCCTCTGGCGGCGGCCCGCCGGGCGGCGGCCATCGCCTGCGTGGACGGCGCCATCGAGGGATTTGCCGACGGATATGACACCATGGTCGGCGAGCGGGGCGTCACCCTTTCCGGCGGCCAAAAGCAACGGGTAGCCATTGCCCGGATGCTGACGCAGCAGGCGCCCATCATGATTTTTGACGATTCCCTCTCGGCGGTGGACGGGGAGACCGACGCCCGAATTCGGGCGTCCCTGCGGGAAAATCTGGGCCGGGCCACAGTCATCCTGATTTCCCACCGGGTCGCCACCTTGATGACGGCGGATAATATCTTGGTGCTGGATAACGGCCAGGTCACCGAGATGGGTACCCACGCGGAATTGCTGGCCCGGGAGGGTATTTACCGGCGGGTTTTCGATATTCAGGGCGGCGGCGAGGTGACGCCGGCGGGGGGTGAGCTGGATGTTTGAGGAAGAAATGGCCCGCCATCGCTCTTTTGACCTGCGGATTTGGCGCAAGCTGCTGCCTTTTTTGCGTCCGCGCCGGGCCTTGCTGGCGACGATCATGGGGCTGATGCTGCTTTCCGCCGGCCTGGATGTGGCGATCCCCCTATTTCAACGTTACGCCATCGACCGGTTTATCACGCCGGCGACGACGGAGGGCCTGGGCGGCTATCTCGGCGTTTACGCCTTGACGGTTTTGGCGCAGTCCCTGATAGTTCTGTTGTTCGTCAAGCGCTCGCTGACGGCGGAAATGCTGCTGGGGCGGGACATGAAGCGGGCCTGTTTTGTGCATCTGCAAAAGCTGTCCCTGTCCTATTACAACACGACGCCGGTGGGTTATATGATGTCTCGGGTGATGAGCGATACCAACCGGCTGTCCGGGCTGATCGCCTGGGGGGTGGTGGACGCTTTCTGGGCGGCGGCCTACGTCAGCGGCGCCTTTGTCGCTATGCTGCTGCTGCATTGGCGGCTGGCCCTGGTGGTCATGACGGTGGCGCCTTGTATCGCCCTGCTCACCTGGTATTTCCAAAATAAGATCCTGGCTTGCAACCGGCAGGTGCGCAAGGAGAATTCCCGGCTCACCGCCGCCTACAACGAGGGCGTCATGGGGGCCAGAACCGCCAAAATCCTGGTGATGGAGGAAAACAATACGGCGGAGTTTACCGGCATCGCCGGCGAGATGTACCGGTATTCGGTGCGGGCGGCGATATTGAACGGTCTCTATATACCGATTGTCTCCTTTTTCAGCTCGCTGGCGGTGGCCCTGGTGCTGACCAGGGGCGGCTACCTGGTCATGGCGGACGGGCTGCGGTTTGGCACCTTCGCCGCGTTTATCACCTATGGCGTGGGAATTTTTGAGCCGATTCAGCAATTGGCCAGAATCCTGGCCGATACCATCTCCGCCCAGGCCAATATTGAGCGGGTGGCCGGCCTGCTGGAGCAAAAGCCGGGGATCGCGGATCGGCCGGAGGTGACGGCGAGATACGGCGATCAGTTCGAGCCCAAAACGGAGAATTGGGAGCCGATCCGGGGCGATATTGAGTTTCAGGACGTATCCTTCCAATACCCGGACGGGAAAGAATGTGTGCTGGAGCATTTCAACCTGCGGATTCCCGCCGGCGCCGCCATCGCCATCGTCGGGGAGACCGGGGCGGGCAAAAGCACCCTGGTCAATCTGGTCTGCCGCTTTTTTGAGCCGACCGGGGGGCAAATCCTCATTGATGGCCGGGATTACCGGGAACGCTCCCAGCTGTGGCTGCGGGGCAATATCGGCTATGTGCTGCAGACGCCTCATCTGTTTTCCGGCACCATCCGGGAAAATATCCGCTACGGCAACCTGGACGCCAGCGACGAGCAGGTGGAGGCGGCGGCCCGACAGGTATCGGCCCACACTGTGGCGGAGCGCCTGGAAAAAGGCTACGACAGCGACGTGGGCGAGGGCGGGGATCGGCTGTCCACAGGGGAAAAGCAGCTGATTTCCTTTGCCCGCGCGGTATTGGCGGATCCCCGGATTTTTGTGTTGGATGAGGCCACATCCTCTGTGGACACAGCTACGGAAAAGCTGATTCAGGAGGCCATAGCCCATATTTTGCGGGGCCGCACCTCCTTTGTCATAGCGCACCGGCTGTCCACCGTCCGGCACGCCGGCCATATCCTGGCGGTGCGGGACGGCAAGATCGTCGAGCAGGGCCGGCATGAGGAATTGATGGAGCGCAAGGGCTATTATTATCAGCTGTACACCCGTCAATTCGCCTGGGAGGCCACCACCGGCGCGCTGAGAGACTCTAAAGAGCCCGAGCCAGCCCTTCCATAGCCAGCGTCAGGGTTGGGCGGGGACAGGCCAGGTTGAGGCGCTGAAAGCCGGCGCCGCCGGCGCCAAATTTGACGCCGGTATAAAGCCAAATATTACCCTTTTCGACAATCCGCTGATCCAGTTCCTCCTGGCTCAGGCCCAGCTCCCGGCAGTCCAGCCAGAGCATATAGGTGCCCTCCCGCCGGCCCGGCTTGATTCGCGGCAGGCGGCGGGCCAAAAATTCCCCCACATAGTCGGTGTTGCCGGCGAGATAATCCAATAAAGCCTCCAGCCAGGGGCGGCCTTGCTCATAAGCGGCCCGGCAGGCCACCATGCCCATGACATTGGCCTCGTCATAACCGGTGGCGGCGACCTGCGCCTGAAAGGCCGCCCGCATCCCCGCCTCGGCGATAAACGCCTGGGAGCATTGCAGGCCGGCCAGATTGAAGGTTTTGCTGGGTGAGACGCAGGTGACGGTGATCCGCTCCAATTCCGGCGCCAGGCCGGCAAAGACAAAATGGGGATGGCCCGGCGTGGTGAAATCCCCGTGGATCTCGTCGGCCAGCACAGTGACGCCGTATTTCAGGCAAATCTCCCCCAGGCGCAGCAGTTCCGGCTTGGTCCAGACCCGGCCGCCGGGATTGTGGGGGCTGCAAAGGACGAGCATCTTGACCCGGTGTTTTTTGATTTTGGCCTCAACGTCGTCAAAGTCAATCCGGTAATTGCCTTGCTCATAAATCAGCTCGCTGGCGATTTGCCGCCGCTGGTTGTTGCTGATGAGGCTGAAAAACGGGTAATATACCGGGGTTTGGAGCATTACGGCGTCGCCGGGCCGGCTGAAAGCCCGGAGGGCGGCGTTGAGGGAAAAAACGACGCCCGGGGTGGTGACAATCCAATCCGCGGCCACCGAATAGTTGAAGTAGTCTCGCCACCAGTTTTGGATCGCCTGATAATAGGAGGCGCCCAAATCCACATAGCCGAAAATGCCGTGCTCCACCCTGGCCCGCAAAGCCTCCAGCACAGGCGGCGGCGCGGGGAAGTCCATATCCGCCACCCAAAAAGGCCGGACATCCGCCGGCATCCCCCTTTTGACGGCGGCGTCGTATTTAAGGGAGTCGGTATGACGGCGGTCAATCACCTGATCAAAGTTGAAGGGCGACGGGTTGGGCGGCTGTGTATGGGGCATCAGTATCTCATCCTTTCTCCTTAGGACTCGTCAAACAATAAGCGGCTCAGCCTCGCCGCAGGTTTTGCCAGGCCGGCAGGCCGCCGGCGGGGGCCGCCGCTTTGATAGCCTTGATGATCGCGCGTTCTACGGTGATCGCCGCCATTTCGCCGGCGGCGTCCACGGAGGCCGGCATAGCGCCGGTGGCCAAGGCAAAAAGCATATCGCCGTCAGCGGTGGTATGCACAGGGCGGATGGCCCTGGCCATGCCGTTGTGGCCCATGGCGGCAATTTTGCCGCATTGGGCCTTGCTGAATTTGCCGTTGCAGGCGATAATGCCGATGGTGGTATTTTGCCCGACGAAAGCGCCATCGCCGGCGACCGCGCCGGCATTGCTGTCGGAGCCGTTGCCTGCTCCATCGGCGCCAGAGCCGTCGCCACCGCCGTCGGCTCCGCTACCGTCGGCTGGGCCGCTGAAGCCTACACTGCCGCCGCCGCCGGCCAGCTCCAGCAGACAGCGGACACTGTCCGCGAAGCCGCCGCTGTCCGGTTCCAGCAGGCCGGCGATAATCCGCCCGTCCTCGTAAATATCGCCCAGGGCGTTGACCGCCACCAGCGCGCCCACGGTAAACCCGTTGGCCAGCCGCAATGAGGCCGAGCCGATGCCGCTTTTCATGGCGCCCCGGCCGCCTCGTAGCTTGCCGACGGTGGCCCCGCAGCCGGCGCCAAAATTGCCCTGCGCCAGATCCTCGCCCCGGGCCGAGGCCCGCCGGCACGCCTCCCTGGCCATAGCCGCGTCCGGCCTGATCCGGCTGCTGCCTACAGCCAAATCAAACAGCACCGCCTGGGGTACCAGCGGCACCTTGGTAACGCCCACATCAAAGCCGATGCCTTGTTCCTCCAGCCAGGCCATGACCCCGCCGGCGGCGTCCAGCCCGAAAGCGGAGCCGCCGGAAAGGGTGACGGCGTGTACCTGCTCAGTCGTAGTACGGGGATCCAACAAATTAAGCTCCCTGATACCGCTGCCGCCGCCCCGCAGATCGCCGCCGGCCACCGCGCCGGCCGGCGCCAAAAGTACGGTGATGCCGGTAAGGGCCTCGCTGTCTTCCGCCTGCCCTACCAGCAACCCGCCCACATCCAGGATCGTATCTGTCTCACCGGCGCTGTACATTCGCCCCGCCTCCATTCCCCAAGAGCATCGCTTTGTCTAGAACTAGTCCTTAGTATAGCAGACCGTAGCTGTCGGGGCAACTTTTTCGCAACGTTTGAGGGTTATTTTGGTAAAAAATGAAAAAAATTGAAAAATAGGGCTTGATATGACGGAAGCGTCATGCTATCTTATATGTGGGTCAGGTGGATCCCGCCGGGCGGCTGCCCGGGAAGGACGGGATGCCATGAAGGAAGTGGTCCTGGTGGTAATCGCTATGGTGGATTTCGCTTTTAGGCTGTATGACCGCTGGAGGCAGCGGAAAAAGGCCAAAAAAGAGGACAAACCGCCGTAGCTGGCGGTAAGTCCTCGAAGCCAATAAGCTGACAGGGCGGCCGCCACGCATAGGCGGGATCCCATCTGACCGTATCTTACTACAGCAAAGGCGGTGATGTCAATAGGGGGTAAGTAAGTTACAGCAGCAGCCAATCAATCCCGATATAGCGGGCGGTCAATTTGGTCGCCAACTCGCCCGACAGCATATAGGCATTTGAGCCGGTGATATAAATATCCAGGTTCTTTTTAAGAAAAAGGCTTGAGACCGCTTTCTCGTAATCCCGGCAGTTTTGGATCTCGTCGATGAAAACATAGATCCATTCGCTTGTGACAATACGGGCCTTCACATATTCGTGCAGCTTCCTGTAATCCAGAAGCTCGGAAAAGTCCTCATCATCTAAATTGACAAAGATTATTTGCTCGTCGCTTACGCCAGCGTCTTTTAGCCGTTTGATATATAATTCAAGGAGCGTGGATTTGCCGCAGCGGCGAACGCCTGTGACAACCTTGATCATTTCTTCCTCGCGCCACATATCTAATTGATCTAAATAGGCGGCGCGCTCAATAAGCTCGCTCATTTCCCGTCACTCCTTTCCAGTACTCTGTAACACCCATCAATCCGCTACTGCCCTTCATCACAATAAATACCCGCAAAAAACGCAAGTATTTTTCGAAATGAGAAAATACTCGCGTTTTTATTGTTTTTATTCTTTTAGGTTCCTTATTCTTTTGTTTCCCTTATTGTTTTTATTCTCTTATGTTCCCTTATTCTCCGGCTTCTCGAATCTCCGTCATTTAGAAGGTTGGGTACCAGGCGTCGGCGGCGTCGCCGGTCTTGAGGGCGTCGATGATATATTGCAGCGGCTCGGGATCGCCGTCGTCATAGGCGGGAACCGTGCCAAAGGGATCGTCGGCGCTCTTCATGGAAATCTCGTTGGCGGCGAAGCCGTCCGCGTTGAGGGTAAACAGGTCGATCTCGGGAATGGTCAGAGTCGCGCCGTCCGTGAACACAAGATGCACCTCATAATACTCCGCCACCGGGCGAACGAAGAAGCTGAACACGTACTCCCCGCCTTTGCCGGTCAGCCAGGGCCTCGCTACTGGGACAAGCGCGCCGTCCTCGTCAAATACCTTGACATGGTCGATCATGTTGTTGTACTTGCTGTAATCGGCGCCTTCCTCATAGAGGTAGAACTCGTCGATGTCCTTGCCGGTCTTGTTCTTGATTTCCAGGCCCAGCACCGCGTAATCGCCATAGAAATTGTCGGTGGTTCTGCCCGCCGCGACGATAGCGTCGACGTCGGCGATCTCCCCGTCGTCGTCCATTGGCTCATGCTCCCAGGTGGCCGGATCCACACCGTCTTTCATCGAGAACTTGTCATGGTTGATGATGGTCAGATCCGGCAAGGTCGCGCTGGTGCCGTCCTCCCACTCGACGAAAAGATCAAGGGTTGTGTCAGTCGGGCGGACAAGGTAGGTCAGGATCATGGACGCTTCTTTGTCGTCGTCCGCGTCCGGCCACACCGGCGGGCAAATGCTGTTGCCTTTGTCCGCCGCGCCGCTCTCATAGAGATATAGCCCGGTAATGGTCACGCCCGTCTTGTTCTTGAATTGAACCGCGTAGGGCGCGTAGGTGACTTCCTTGGCGGCTGGCTCGGCCGGGGCCGCCGGCTCGGCCGGGGCCGGATCCGCTGGGGTTACGCTGGTCGCCGGCGTGCCCGACGACGCCGGCGGCGCCGCCGGCTGAGTGCTCGCGCCATTGTTGGCCGCCGCGGCCTGCCCGCCGCAACCGGCTAGGGATAAGAGTAATAGTGACACCAACAGGATGGCAAGATGCTTTTTCATAAAAATCCTCCTTCTGTTTGTTGATTTACACAGCCCTCGGCGCCAGCCTTCCTGGCGGGAAGGGCAGGGTAACGAAATTTACGGGCTGATTATCGTCCCGTCCTCCTTGACGACAAACCGCGCGGCGTCCCGGGTCGCGGCGGGGTAAGACGGAAGCTCCTTATTCTCGGTGCAGAGGATATTGGGTACGTGGCGCTGTAAAAGCGCCATGACATCCTCGCAGGGACGGTCTTTCTTTTGCGTAGGGTTGTTCTGGCAGGAAATTACGGCGAAAGAGGGCCGCAGGGATTGGATCAGTTTCTCGGTCATGGACTTGCTGTCGCCGTGATGCGGCACCTTCAGAATGTCGCAGGGGAGAAACTCCAAATTTTCCAGACAACTCGCGTAAGCGTCGCCGGTGAGCAGGACGCTTCTGCCGGCGTACTCCGCCCGAATAATTAAGCTGGAACAGTTCCGCTCCTTGGATACCCGAAACATCTCGTCTTCCGGCGGCGTCTCGCCCAGGTAGAGCGATTGAAACACAGACCTTTGCCGTTCGATCAGATCCGGATCGGGCAGGAGAAACCTAAGTCGCAAGTCGCCGAGTTCCAAGCTCCCACCCTTTTGTATCTCCTGGCATATGACGCCCAGATCATCGGCGAAGTCAACCGTGTCGCGCCATAAATTAAGCACATCACACATGCCGACGACGGTTTTGACCTCTCGCCTGGGGAGGTGAATCCAGCGGGAATTTTTCGGGGGCAGGCGGAGCGCGACTAGCCGCGCGACGGGAATATTGCGCAGCACGGCCAGCGCGCCGCCGATATGGTCGAGGTGTAAGTGAGTCAGAACCAGGAGATCAATTCTCGTCACCCCCTCATCCATGAGGTAGGTGATACAAGACCGTTTCTCGGATCCCTCGGCAAACTCCACATAGGGCCGGCCGCAATCCACCAGCACCGTATAGGTGTCGTCATTTTCCCCGCGACGGAGCAGGATAGCGTCCCCGTCGCCCACATTGATAAAATCAACTTTTAACATACTTTGTCCGCCTGCCGTTTCTGTGGGATTTGCCCGGGCCGCCAACGTATATACATGAGCCAGCTGAACCCGGCGCCGGAGATCAGACCCGTCGGGACCAACAACAGGAAAATATACAGCGCTGCGTCTCTGGATCCCCTCTCCGTCAGGGCCAGCAGGGTAATGACCGCGGCAAGGGCAAAAACCGTCAGCCAAGCGTAAACCCGGAGCGGATAGGTCTTGTCCTTGAATACGAGGCAGAGACCGCAACACAGGACACTGCCCGCGAGACCGGGTACCATCGCCTCAAAAAGGTTGCGCAGGGCGGGGGAAAAGGCGGCCAGCGCCTGCTCCAGGGGATCGATCAAAAACCAATAGCAGAGGCCGTATACCAGCATAAACACTATGCTCAGGCAAAACGAGTAAAGCAGCTTCGCGCTTTTTGGGCGGCCTTCCGGTGTCAGAAACACGCTGGCCCAAAAACGATCCAACTTTTTACGCCATTCTGTCGGTGGCCGAGGGGCAGCGGGCATACAGACTTTCCTTTCCGCTTAGGCTTCTGTGGACTAATTTGGCTGGCTGATAAATCTCGGATGCCGCGAAGCGTCGGTACCCCGCGTCGGCGCGATTAGGGGGTAAGGCTGCGCCAGTAGAGCCAGTAAGCCTTGACATTGGGATAGTAGCTGTAAATCTCCTCAAAGTCGGGGCTTTTCAGATTCACTTCTTCTATGGTATAAGGGGCTTTGTCAAAAACCACGTCGTCCCGGGAAGACCAGTAGGTACCCCGGCTGTTGAGCGGGTCCAAAGCGCCGTTTTTCCCGTCGTCGCCGCCCAGGCTGTAGAGGATAAAGAAACGGGAGCCGGCGGGGTTGTCGCTGCCTTTTACGACATAGAGATAGTCGCAGCCCATAAACGCCGTGTAAGGCTGCAAGCCGGTTACCCAGTCGATCTTGGCGCCGCTGTTGATATTGTCCCTTTTGCCGGCGGAGCAAAGGCCCAGGGTGGGTCCCGACAGGGACTGGTCAACGGCCAGCACCACCTGGTCGCCGTCGTCCAACTCCGTCATTTTCATCTGAGTGAAGCGCCAGAACAGCTCCACGCCGCCGTTGTTCTCGGGGAATTCCATGACGCCGGGGGAGTTTTGCAAGTGCTTCATGTAAGTGAACTCCAGAGGCTGGCCGAATTGGGACTCGTATTGCTGAGTCATAAGGTCGCCGTCCGCGATCAGCTGCCCCCACAAGGCGGCATAGGAGGCGGAGGTGATGTCCTTGGTAAAGATCGTCCAAAACTGCGTGTCGTTGCCGGCGGCGTCCTTATAGGTGCCTGTGCTGGCGTTATAGCCTTCCACGATGTCCCACCAGCTGGTCAGGGGGCAACCGTCGGGATACGTCTCGGTATTGTAATACCAGGGGCTGAAGGAGGCGTAGGCGGGCATGCCGTATTTCAGCAGGAGGGGGTCAACCTGCGCGGCGACGCTGGTCGGCTGATAGATTTCCAGATAATCGTAGCCGACCAGCTCATAGAAGACCTCGCCGCTGTTGTCCTTGACCTGGAGAATATCGGCGTTAATGTTGCCGGACTCGCTCTCCATAGTGATACGGTCGGCCACATTGTTGGTGTCGCACTCCACATAGACGAATTTACCTTTCAGATCGGGGTAAGCTCTCTCGATGTTTTTGACGGCCGTGTAAGCGTTGGTGGTAGTTGAGTAGATGGTCACCGTGCCTGGTTCCTCCAGGGCCAACTGATACAGTTCCTCCAAGGTAAGATTGACATAATCGGGACCCGCTGGGGTGGCGTCGCCTCCTGGCGCTGGGGTGGGCGTGTCGTCGCCGGCTGCCAGGGCGGAACCCGCGCCTTGGGAGGCGGCGTTGCCGCAGCCAGGGATCAGGATCAACGAGACGGACAGCAAAAGCACAATCAAACAAGCGGTAAATTTCCTGGTAGTCATGAACACATTCTCCTTCCTCTGAATAGCTTTTTGGTCGAGTCGGACTTCGCGATAGACAGGGTTAGGTGTGCTGGCATACTTAGGGTTGGGTTGTGTGCGCGTACTTGATGAGACGTGTGGTTTGCTTGTTGTAGACATTCATACGGTTGGGATGAAGGGTGGCGTAAATTTTTTGGTTTACGTCGTAGTCTTTCAGCCCGATTTGAATCACTAGAAGCTCGGCGTCCTTGACGGTGATGGTTACAAGGGTCTCGCTGCCAGCGGGCTGGCTGGCGTACACGGTGGCATCGACGGTGTTCTTGCGCTCCGGGTTCTCCAGGGACAGTTCTATTGTCTCGGGGCGGATGCCCAGCACACACTCAAATTCGACTCCCAGAGGACATTCCTCATCGGCCTTTATGTCCTTCCCAGGGAAATTATATTCCCCCAGCGGGCTTTTGACAAGCAGAGAATCGCCGTTATACAGCGCGGTCCCGTCCACGAAGTTGATCCGCGGGTTGCCAATAAAGTCCGCCGCCTGCAAATCTATGGGATTGGTGTAGATATCCAGCGGCGTATCCAGCTGGGATATCTCCCCCTCCTTGAACAGCGCGATTTTGGTGGACATGGTCAGCGCCTCCACCTGATCGTGGGTGACATAGATGATGGTAGTGCCTGTTTCCTTGTGCAGCCGTTTGAGCTCGGCCCGCATATCTATGCGCAGCCTGGCGTCCAGATTGGACAATGGCTCGTCCAGGAGCAGCAGTTTGGGGCTGGTGGCGATGGCCCGGGCGATGGCCACCCGCTGCTGCTGCCCGCCTGATAGCTCGTTGGGATAACGATCTTTATATTCCTCGATGCGCATTACCTTCAGGGCGCTCATCACCCGGTCGTTGACCTCATTCTTGGGCAGGCGCTTGATTTTCAGCCCGAAGGCCACGTTGCCGTAGGTCGTCATGTGGGGCCAGAGAGCATAACTCTGAAATACCAAGTTGAGTCCCCGCTTGCTGGGCACCTCGTAAAAGGCCGCGTCCGCGTCAATAATAGGCCGGTCGTCCATAAACATCTTGCCCTCCTGGGGCTTTTCCAGACCGGAGATGACCCGCAGCGTCGTGGTCTTGCCGCAGCCGGAGGGACCGAGCAGGGTCATAAAGTCGCCGTCCTCAATGATGAGATTTATGTCCCGCAGAACGTGGTTGCTGCCGTAAAACTTGTCAATGTGCTCCAAGACGATTTTACTCATAATATACCCCCCTTATAATAAAACCCCTGAACTGACATCGCGCCTCCCGCGGACGCCGGGGCGTCAACCCCAGCTCTTGCCCACGTCGGCGCCGAGCAGGTTGGCGATAGTGTAGCAAAGCAGAATAAACAGCAGAATAATGATGGCCACCGCGTCCGCGCCCTGGGGCATATTTTTGGAGTACTCAAAGGCCAAAAAGGGCAATGTGCGGTTGGCCGGCGTCATCAGCACGGCGATCAGATCCAGCTCCTTGGCGATGGAGATAAACACCAGCATCAGGCCGGAGATAAAGCCGTTTTTCGCCAGGGGGATGACAATTTTGGCGATTCTGGTCCAGAAGCTGGCCCCGGCGATTTCCGCCGCCTCCTCCAGCTCGGTGCTGATCTGCATCATGCTGGCCGTGCCGGAACGGCTGGCGAAAGGAAAGTGCTTGACGATGGACACCAGCACAATCAAGGTAAAAGTGCCGTAGAGGGACGGGATCAGGCCGCCCAGCCGGGGCTGGGAGAACATGGCGAAGTAGATCGCGCCGAAAGCGACCCCAGGCATGAGATAGGGGACGAAGACCAGCTGCTCCGTCCATTTGCCATACCATTTGCCCCGTCCCCGGGTGGAGATATAGCCCAGGAACTGCCCGCAGAAAGCGGTAATGACGGAGGCGATCACCGACAGCTTGACGGTGTTCACCAGGGCGCCCTTAAAGTCGGCGTTATGGAGCAAGCCGTCGTAGGTATAGAACTCCAAAGGGCGGTTTTCCCAGTCCCCGATCCAGGCATACAGCGTCAGGTTTTCCAAACCGTAGCCGCCGCCCGTTCTGAGTTGAAAGCTCTCCATCACCAGCGCGAACATGGGCATGACCATAGCGGCGAACAGAAATACCAACAGGAAAGCCACCAAGGGGTATCTGGCCGCCCCCAGGCGCATGGGGTTGTTTCTGGTGCCCTTGCCGCCGATGGTGGCATAACTCTTGCGCACGCCGATCAGCTTTTGGTTTGCGATGATGGTGCCCGACGCCATGATGATCAGCAGAATGCTTATCACATAGCCCACCCGCTGGGGGGTGCCGTTCAGGAAATATTTCAGTAGGGTGGAAAGCACCTGATAATTGGTGAACTGCCCCAGACTGGCCGCCACGCCATAGGAGCCGATAGACTTGGAGATCGTCATGATGGCGGCGGAGAGCAGGGCCGGCAGTATCAGCGGAAAGGTAATGCTTTTTAAAATCTGTATTTTGTTGGCGCCCTGAATCTCGCCCATTTCCTCCAGCTCCGAGTTGACGGAGCGGAGGGAGCCTGAGACCATCAAATAGGCGAAAGCGTAATAATGCAGCGTCATTACCAGGATAATCGCTATCGGCCCGTAGGCCAGCCAGTCAGGGACAGGAACCCCCAGGCCGGAGAGCAGGCCCAGATTCCCGGCGGTTTTATTCCGGAATAGAGCCAGCCAGGCCAGGGATTTGCACCAGGACGGGATCATATAGGGTATGATGATCAGCATTCCCAGGAGCTTCTTGCCCGGCAGATCCGAGCGCACCATGAGCCAGGCCATGACCGCCCCCAGGGGCATGGAGATGATGGTGACAAAAAAGCCGATCATCAGGGAGTTGGCCAGCGCCGGGAGAAAGACGCTGGTGCCCAGCACCGTGGCGAAAAGATACTTCCAATAAAACAGCGTCAGGTCGCCGATCTCCAAGTCGGGCAATTGCCTGAGCTCCGCCTTGGCGATCATAAAGGTATTGCCAACCATCGTGAGCAGCGGGATCACGATCAGGCAGAAAAGCATAACCAGGCTGATAAAAACAATCACATTGAACGGATTACTTACCACCCCCAAAAGTTGATTTTTCAGTCTTAGCCAGGTGAAGGATTTCTGTTGCCGTAGATTTTTTACCATGTCGTCACCCCAATCCGAATTATAGCTATTGAGAGGAAGATGTTAGTTCCCGCTTCAGGATGGTGTATACATCGTAAATATCCGTAATCTCGTGATCCGGGGCGCAGCCGCCGTATTCCCCCGTATCCTTCAGGGGCGTGAGGAAAGAGCCGATCTTGAATACCTTGCCAAAGCCCAGCTTACGCGGCCCCACCACATCCCGGGAGACGGTGTCGCCCACAAAAGCGCATTCCGACGCCGGCAAGCGGGCCTGACACAGAGCTATGCGAAAGATATTTGGGTGGGGCTTGCGGTAGCCGACGATGCTGGAGAGCGTGATGTCGTCGAAATACTGCCGCACGCCGTAGCCCTCCAAGGTGGAGAAAACCTGAAAAACGCTGGCGGTATTGCTGACAGCCGCGATATAAAGCCCCAGCTCCTTGAGTCCTTTCAGCATCTCGGCAGCGTGTTCCCGCAGCGAGCGATCATAGTAGGTGATTTCCCACATATGAGCGATTTCCTCACTGGCGGCGATCAGCTTTTCCCGATCCACCGGAATACCCCGAAACCCGTAATCGGGCCAGATTTGCTCCGGCTTCAGCTCCATCAAGGTTTGCTCGGACTCGGCTTTGTAGGCCAGCACCTGGGGGAACACCTTCCGCCACAACTCCCAGGGGTCGCTGTACGGTACGGAGATACCCCGCTGATTTAAAATCTGGGATAGCTTCGCCGCGCACTCCCGCTCGTTTTTTTCCGCCGAATACAGATCCTCCAGTGTGCCGCCCATATCGAACATGACAGCCTTAATCAAAAATCCCACATCCTTTATATGGCTTTCTATAGATGGCTTTCAGATGGCTTCCCAGATGGCTTTCTGTCTTTCTTTAATTATGGCTTTCTATATGGTTTTCAGGACAATACGCTTGACATAATTCGCGGCGTGATCCACCCGGTCAGCCAGGTTGCTGATATGCCGGTAGACCTCCCGCATCATCAGTATGTAGCGAAAGTCTTCTTCCTTGAGCAGTTCCTTGATCTCGCTGCGATAAAGTCTCTCGACGACGTTTTCCAGCCTCTTGGCCTGGGTAGCGTTTTCCGCGGAGAGGGTCTTGTGCAGCTTGAGGTGCTTGATGGCGGTATTGAGCAGATCCGTGGCGTTTAGCAGCGAGCTTACCATTTCTCTCAAGCCGTCGTTGGGTTTCAACTCAAAAACATCCATTTCCTCCACCGTGGAGCGCGCGTAGTCCAGAATGTCGTCCATCGCGTTGGAGATATTGTAGATGTCCTCGCGGTCGATCGGCGTGACTAAGGAGCGATCCAGGCAATCCAGCAAAACCCGGCGCATCTCGTCGGCCTGCCGCTCAATAGCGATAATTTTTTTGCCGATCTCGGGGTCGCCCGCCACCATGTATCCGTTTAGCAGGCCCATGCACTCCAGCGCCACCTGGGAATGGTCGTATAATAAGGCGTAAAAATCCTCACCTCGCGCGAAAAACCGCTGAAAAACATTCACCTTCTTTTCCTCCTCTCTAAAAGATACCGCAGAGCTTGATTACAGGCAACGCGATAAGAAATAGCGCGGCAGATACCGCGAAGGCGGCCGGGATGGTAAGAAGCCAGGAAAGCGCGATGCTCTTGGCGGAATTCCACTTCACCATACGAAAATTGTTGGCGGAACCCACTCCCATGATCGTGGAGCTGACGACCTGGCTTGTGCTGACGGCGCCACCCAGCATGGTCGCGCCGTAAACGACGGCGGCGGCGGATATCTGGGCGGTGAGAGAGTGCAGCGGTTGGAGCTTGAAGATGCCGCCGCCAACGGTGAGGATAATGCGCCAGCCGCAGAAGAAAAGGCCGAGGGCCAGGGCCGCCGACGAGGCGATCTCTACCCAGAACGGAACCTCAAAGCTGGTTATTTTGCCGGAGAACAGGAGTACCAGCGTAATAACGCCCATCGTCTTCTGCGAGTCGGCGGAGCTGTGGGCGCAGGCCATCAATGTCATGCTGAGGTAGTGGGAGCGCTTGATTATCCGGTTGGCGCTCTTGTTCAGACGCCTGAAAAGCAGCATGAGCAGCTTTTGGATGAGGAAGCCCGCGGCGAAGCCGATGAAAGGCGTGGCGACAAGCACCAGGATTATCTTTTTGAATAGAATCTCCCACTCCACGGAAAAAAAACCGAAAGACACGACGCCGGCGCCGATCAACCCGCCGATCAAAGCGTGGGAGGAACTGGAGGGCAGACCAAGCTTCCAAGTAATCAAATTCCAGAGCATGGCGCCCAGCAAAGCGCACATGATAACCAGTAAAGAGATTTCCGTGTCGGCGGCGGCCAGCGTCGCCTCGCTGAGGATCCCCTTGCCTATGGTGGAGGCCACCGCCGTGCCGCCGATCAGGGGGAAACCGAATTCCACCAGCGTACAGAGGATCAGCGCCGCCGCCGGGTGCACAGAACGGGAGGAAACCGCGGTGGCGAACACGTTGCCCCCATCATGGAAGCCGTTTATGAAGGCAAAGAGGATAGCGACCGCGATAACAGATAGCAGCACGACGCTTTACACTCCTTTTGACTGATAGATTAACTGATAGATTAATTATAAAATTCGTTGATGTAGTTCTCCGCGTCCCGCCTTGTGCCGGTGAAAGGCCCCGGCGTCTCCATTTTGAGGGAGACCAGCGCGGCCGCGAAAAGCAAGGCCGACGGGATATCCCGGGTCAGGCGCTCCGTGATATAGGCTGAGAAACAGGTGTCCCCCCTGCCGGTGCGGCCGGCGAGACTTCGGGGGCGCAGGGGCTGTGTATAGACCGTCTCGCCGTCATAGACCAAAACCTCGGAATTGTGGGTGATCATGATCTCTTTCGCCCCCCAGTCGTACAGCGTTTTCGCGGCCGCCGCCCGGTCGGTCAGCCCGGTGAGAACGCTGGCCTCCGCCGCGTCGGTCTTCAGAAAACGAATCAGGGGCAAAAATTCCCGTTTTTCCGCCCAGTCGCGGAAGACGAGGCTACCGTCCGGCTCCCGGCAGCGCAGCAGGCACTGAACGTCTACGGCGGTATCGCCCCGGCTGGCGCAGGCCGCGATCATGTCGTCGCCGATATCGCCTTTGACCAGCCCCGCCAGGTGATAAAGCCTGGCGTCTATGGCGGGGATTTCCTCCGGCCGGTAAGGCTCAATCATGCCGGCGCAACGGCTGTCCCGCCTCTCCCGGTCGGCGGTAAAGAATACGCTGGTCATTTCCGTATCGCTGGGTGAGTAAACCGGGTACACGGTGATATTGGGCTGACCGCCAAAGACGGAGGTATAATCACTCCCGGCGCCCTTGGGCAGCACGGCGACCCTGTGGCCGATGGCCGCCGCCGCGTGGCCCGAGTAGAGAACCGCGCCGCCCGGCATCTGAAATACCGCGCCGTCGTAATCCGTATTGTGATCCCGGCATACCTGCCCGATGATCAACGTGTCGTAACTCATATCAGAACTCATATTTTTTCCTTTTTTTTCCTTCGCCGCTCACACTTTTCCCGCGCATGGCCGGATGACCTCTTCCCAGACGGGGCACCAAAGGGAGAAGGAACGCTTCTCAATGGCGGCCTTCATCTCGTAGGAATCCTTGACAGGATTCGGCAGGATAATGCCGGCTTGCCCCTCGTCGCCCCACTGGTGGGTGTCCGACGCGCAGACGCGGATCAACTCCGGGTGGGACAGCGCCAGCTCTACAGCCAGCTCATTGCGGTTTTTCTGCCGAGGGTTGCAGTTGGCGACCTCCAGGCCGTGTATGCAGTCGCTGAGGACGGGAAACTTATCCCGGTAGGGGTGAGCCTGCAAAATCAGGACACTGTCCCCGTACTTGTGAAAAAATTCCCTGTGGGTCACATGGCAGACAAAGGGGCGCGACCGGAGCCAGTCCTCATCAATGCCAAACAGCAGAAAATCGTTGTCGTTTTCCGTAAAACGGATCTCCGCCCCGAAAATAACGTCCAGGCCCGCCGCGTCCCCGGCTTCTTTAGCCAGCTTGTAACCGTACATGAAACGGTCGATACATTTCTGCCAGTCGTCATGCCATTCCATAATATCGAAGTAAAAATCGTGCAAATGATCTGTGATACAGATTCCCGCGTAACCCAGCTTTTTGTAAGCGTTTACGATCTCCGCCGCTTTCAGGTGCCCGCAGCGGCTGGTCTCAGCCGTATGGATATGAATGTCGTATTTGTACACCGAAAACCTCATCCCCCAATTCTTTATTTCTTAATTATTTTGACAACTCAACCTTTGGCAGGAACCCCGCTCCACCAGCGAGGGCGCCAGAATGATGTGGGAATAGGCCGTCATTGGATTGTTAATCCTGTCCAGCAGCATGTCAACCGCCGTGGTGGCCATCGCCTCTTTGGGCTGGCGAATGGTGGTGAGATTGATGACAGGCAGCCCGGCGTAGATAATGTCGTCAAAACCGAGAAGGGAAAGATCCTCCGGGATCCTCACGCCGGCCTCACCGGCGGCCTGGAGCATACCGATGGCGAGAGAGTCCGTGGCGGCCGCCACAGCCGTGTAAGCCAAGGGCCGGGCGAATAATTCCCTGGCCAGCGCGTAACCTTTTTGAATGGAGCTGAACGGATGGTCGCTATCCATAAACGATGGCTCCATGCCCAATTCCCGGCAGGCGTCCATATAGCCTTGTGCCCGGAGCTGATGGGTTGTGCTGTGCTTGCGCCGCCCAAAATAGAGAATTTTTCTGTGGTTGAGCCTGTGCAGATATTCCGTGCCCAAACGCGTACCCTCCCGGTTGTCAACCGCGATGTAACTCTCGGGCAGATCCCGCAGGTTCTCGCTCATAAACACGGTGGGCACGCCGTCGATAAAGGGCTTTAAATTGTCATAGGAAGTGGAGAAGGAGGGGAAGAAAATGATGCCGTCGACCTGTCTTCCCACCAGCAAACGAAAAACCTCGTCTTCCTGCTTCTCGTTGTGGGAAGTGGTACACACCATAAGGTTGTAGCCTTTTTCCCGCGCGTACCGCTCAATATAATCGGAAAGCTCGCTCATAAAGGGATTGTCCATACTGGACACGATAAGCCCGATTATTTCCGTTTTGCCCATCACCATGGATTTGGCGACATAATTGGCTGTGTAACCATACTCGCGGCAGGCGGCCAAGACCTTTTCCCGCGTCTCAAGACTGATCTCCGGACTTTTGGAGAGTGAGCGGGAAACTGTGGAGTATGAGACGCCAACGGCTTTAGCGATATCTTTAATAGTGACTTTCCTCATTAGAAAATACCGAACCTAACGCAGATCCCTCAAAGGCGTCCGGCGCCCCCAAAAGCGGGCCACCCTTCGCAAACGTTTCCGCTTTTTATTGATCATACCGCATGATCTCCGCTTTGTCAACATAAAAAATTCCCGGCATCCAGCCGCCTGAGTATAAGCGAATATAACCAAGTATAGGTAAGCATAAGTCGGTATAATCTCGGAATGACGCTGTTATCAGGCGAAGCGGGAGGGAAAATGCCGGAAATTCCATCTTGACAAGGGAAAATCCGCGAATTATAATGAATAGCGCAAACGTTTCCGAAAAACCCTGGCAGTCGGCAAACAGCGAAACAGTGAAACGCGCGGGGCGGGCTTGGCCGCGCGCCCCGGCGCTCCAAAAGCGGGAGGGATGGTTGATTATGAAAGTCAAGCGTATGCTCGCCACGGTATTGTCGCTCATCTTGTTATTGTCCATTTGCCCGGTGGCGGCTTGGGCCGCCCCGGACAAGCAGTGGTACGAAAACGACTATTGGGAATTGGAGCAGCTTCTCTCGCTGGGCGCGGCGTTGCCTGTATACAACGCCGCCGCCGGGCAGTATGAGATCAGTACGCCGGAACAGCTCCTTTTCCTCAGCGGGCTTTGGAAACCCGAGGACAGCGACGGCGACGGCGCGCCGGACGCCCCCAACAACGGCTTTTATGTCCTCACCGCCGATCTGGATATGGCGCCGCTGATGGCGCGGATCGGCGGGGCTATCAGCGCGGCCGCCGGCGAGAGCCGGGTCGGCTATATGCCCCCCATCGGCAGTGAGACCGACCAGACGGGCAAGGATCCTTTAGACACCAAATGCGCCTTCTTTGGCACCTTTGACGGGCAGGGACACGCCATACGCAATCTGAGGGTGGAGCGTATGGGTGACAAATACGCCGGTTTTTTCGGCAATATTGGGCATGATTACGGCGAGGGCTATGTACGGAACCTCGCTGTTTTGGATATGTCCTTAAAGTCCGTCGCCTCCTGCGGCCTCCTGGCCGGCGCGATCTACGGCGATGTGGACAATTGCGTGGTCACCGGTACCATAGAGTGCGACGAGAAAACGGTAGGCGGCCTGGCCGGGAAAATAAAAAAGAACGAGAACGGCTATATCGGCATAGCCCGCAACTGCTTTGCCTACGCGGAAATAGTGATTCACGGGCTTGGCAGTGAGAACGGCGCCTGCGGGGGGATCACCAGCGCCCAGAGCGACGGCGGCGCTATAGAGAACTGCTTTGCCGCCGGCAGTATCACCGTCGAGGGCAGCAAGGCCGAGAGCGTCGGCGGCGTCAGCGGCAACCTCAATGGCGGCCAGACTGTCACCGGCAATGTCATGGCGCTGAAAAGCATTCTGGTGGAGAGTGGCACGGACGTAGGCCTGCTGGCCGGAAACTACAGCGGCGCCAACGGCTCCGGCGTCTCCAACAATTATGTCTGGAACGGCACGGCGCTTACGGGCAATATATCCAGCGAGCATCCCGACGAGGCCGCTTTCGTCGCCGTCACCGCCGACGACCTGTTGAGCCAAAGCTTTTACGCCACTACCGTCGGCTGGGAATTTGATCAGGTCTGGGCCTGGGCGGGAGAAGCGACCCGGGGTGTGCCCATCCCCCGGCCTTTTGGTGAGATCGGCGCCGAGTTGGTTGACCTTTTGGCCGCCGACCTGGTGGTCAAAGACGTTATCCTCCGACCCAGCGAGCCGATGACCAACGCGGGCTATGAGGGCGAGCCCATTCCCCTGGTCGCCACCCTCACCCTGCCAGAGGCTCTCGCCGGGCAGGCGGCCGCTGTGACCCTGCATTACGGCGGGGAGAAAAATGGCGGGTCATTCACAAAGTCCGCCCCGATGCGGGACGGCGGCGACGGGATCTACAGCGTCGATTTCCCGGAAAACGCGGCGGGGGACTGGTATTATTACTTTTCCGCCGCGGTGGGCGATCTGGAGATCACCTGCCCCAGCGATACCGGCGTCGCGCTGCGGCTTTCCATTCAGCCCCGCTCCGCCAGAAAAACGCCTCAATACATAACGGTCAATCCCGGCGAGACCTTTGATCGAATCGGGCTGGCCTGGATCACCCAGGACGGCGGGCTGAGCGCCAAGGTACTCTGGCGGGCGTCCGGCGGGGAGAATTGGACAGAGGTCGCCGCCAGCGATATCCGGGACGTGGCTCTCGGCGCCCGGGGGAATTACGTCAGCTATGAGGCCGAGTTGGAGGGACTGGCGGCTTCCACCGTATACGAGTACC
>JAISDE010000133.1 GCA_031265035.1 Peptococcaceae bacterium
CGTACTGTATGCCTAAACGGTGACGGCGGTTTTCAAATAAATATTCAAGATTTGGCGACCATCTCGCGTTTAGGTCTGCCGATTAAATTCTTTGTAATCAATAACCAGGGCTACGGTTCTATACGCAATACGCAGCGCAACTACTTCGACGGACGCTACATTGGCTCAAGCGACGACAGCGGTGTTTACTTGCCTGATATGAGGGAATTGGGAAGGGCTTATGGTTTTGATGTGTTTCAAGTCAGAACAAACGCGGATATTTCTGACGTGGCGCCATTGGTGTTGGGCGCTGTTAAGCCGGCAATCTGTGAAGTGCTCGTTGATCCTGACGACACCCTGCAGTTTCGTTCATCGTCCGCGTTGCGCCCGGATGGATCATCCGTAAGCGTACCGATTGAGGATCTATTTCCGCGTTTGCCGCGCGAAGAATTCTATCGAAATATGATTGTTAAGCCTACAAACGCGACCGGCGTAAATATATGCAATATTATGTTCGATTTGGACGGTACAATAGCGGACAGCAGTGAGGGAATTATCGCGTCGGTTAAGTACGCGCTCGGCAAATTGGGTTATACGACGGTCTCGGATGCCGCGATATGCGGCAGTATCGGATTGTCGCTTATGGATATGCTAAAAAAAGTGGTTCCCGGCCTGGAACAGTATGAGTACGAACAATTAGCGGGCGCTTATAGAGAGTATTACGCAGATAGGGGCGTGTCACAGTGCCGATTATATATTGGAATTGACTCCCTCCTAGAAGCGCTGTCCGGTGAGTTTGATCTGTATGTGGTAACCTCTAAACCGACTGAGTTCGCTAATGTTGTGTTGCGGCAGTTTGGTATCGGCGGCTATTTTCAGGCGGTATTAGGAGTTGAGCTCGGTTTTACGCCTCAGCGAAAAAGTATATTGATTTCAGAACTGATCAGTTACAGAGGGCTTGATCGCGCCAAAACACTAATGATTGGCGACCGCGCCGAGGATATTATTGCAGCGAAGGAAAACGGGATTAATACTGTAGCGGTCAGTTATGGGTTTGGAAACAGAGAGGAATTAGCTTCAGCTTTGATTACGGTTGACACCGTAGAAGAACTGAAATCGGTACTCTATTAGCTTGGAAACAGCTGGAGCGCGACCAAGGAAAGGTGTTAAGGTATGCTTTGCAGAATATGCGGCGGAAAATTAACAAAACAGCTTGGGTTGGACAATGTACCCAAAGCCGCGCAATGGTTTCCGCTGACGCGGGAAGAAAGCGTATCAAGCGGTTGTTCGCTTGACATTCATTTGTGTACCGACTGCGGACTTGTACAGCATATAGGCGAAACCGTGCCCTATTACCGAGATGTGATACGCGCTACAGCGTATTCTCAAGAAATGCGGCAATTTCGCGCCGATCAGCTGGCTGATTTTGTTGATAAATACTCGCTATCCGGCAAAACCGCTTTGGAAGTGGGCTGCGGCAAAGGTGAGTATCTTGAGCTAATTAAAGAAGCCGGACTCAATGCGGTCGGTATTGAAAGTAATTCTTATAACGCGGGGCGATGCCATGAACTAGGCTTTAATGTTGCGCGGGGTTATCTTGCTGAGTTGACGGAACTTAATACATTACCGATATGTGATGTTTTCTTTTCATTCAACTATTTTGAGCATCTGCCGGATTTGAGATTGGTACTGCGAAAACTGCGTATGCTGCTAACACCAAACGCGATAGGTGTTGTTGAGGTTCCTAACTTCGATATGATTATAAGGGAGAATATGCTATCTGAACTAATCCCTGACCATTTGTATTATTTCACCAAGGAAACGCTGGAAAATGTTTTGCGAATGAATGGGTTCGCGGTCGAGGACTGCAACGCTATATGGCACGATTACATCCTGTCGGCTGTTGTGAGGCCGAGACAACCGCCCGACCTTATGTGTTTATCACAGTTTCGGAACAATCTCAACGCATCATTCCGGGCATTTACCGACAAGCTCGCAGGTAAACACTTGGCGATTTGGGGCGCCGGGCATCAGTCACTTACCGCATTGGCTTTGTGCGACAAGGATATTGTGAATCGGTACAGTTTCATTGTTGATTCCGCGCCGTTTAAGCAGAATAGATTCGCGCCTGTCACCGCGCTGCCGATTGTGTCGCCGGATGTGTTCCACAATAGCCCAATTGACGCTGTCTTAGTTATAGCGGCGGCATACAGTAACGAAATCGCGGCGAGCGTACGCGCGGCATCCAATGGTATAACCATCGGCATCCTCAGAAATACCGAAATCGATCTTGTGTAGCATCCGGCGCTACGGAAAGGGACCAGAATATATGGATAATCAAAACGTATTAACACCCGCCGAAGAGAGCAAACGTTTCGCGTTGCGCGAAACTAAGCCTCGCGTATATGAAAAGATGCGACGCTATACCGATAAGTTTAACCGCGGTGAAAGTATAGCTATTCTGCAATTCCAGTATAGTTATGCGTGTAATTTCTCCTGTGAGCATTGCGCTGTCGCGCGTATGGAAAAGAAACCTCGCAGATTTACCCTTGGCGATGTGCGCGAGTTGTCGCGTCAGGGCGATGAGCTGGGGTTAGCTAACTTCGTCATAACAGGCGGTGAACCGCTTGTGTTCCCTGACCTTGACGAATTAATTGACGCGATCGACCCAAGTAAATGGTATCTGGTGATGGATACCAATGGTTGGTTTCTTGACGCGGACAAAGCCAAGCACCTAAAGGCGAAAGGCGTAGACAAAATCCAACTGAGTTTGGACAGCATTCACCCGGAACTGCACAATGAGTTCAGGCATCACAATGAATCGTTTGAGCGCGTAATGAACGCGGTAGACGCGTCTATTGCCGCGGGGCTGAACCTGATACTCTCGACTGTCGCGACCAGGCAAAATGTGCGCTCCCAGGACTTCATAGATTTATTGGAGTTCGCGAAATCCAAAGGAATCGGCACTTTTGTGACTTTGGCAAAACCGGTAGGTAAGTGGGAGGGGAATTTTGACACGCTATGCAGCCAGGACGATATCGCGTATATAAACGAACTTGCCAAAACATACGACGTGTTTACGCATCTAACGCCGTCATATGGGCTGAGCGTCGGCTGCATAGCGGTGAAACGAATGGTGTCCATAACTATGTACGGTGATGTTATGCCGTGTCCGTATATTCATACCTCTATTGGCAACTTCTTCGATGAGCCGTTGGAAACGATAATCAAGCGCGGGCTCAATAACAAGTTCTTTGGCAACCATATTGACACATGTATCGCGGCGGTAAGCAGACCATTTATTGAAACATATATGGCTAAGGCGTACGGCAGGGCGCTGCCAATACCATATGACGAGATGTTCTCAGACGAGGATCTCATATTTTCAAAAATAAATATCAAATAGGCGGTGATACATTGTGTTCACAAAACCACTATTCATTTTTGAGTTGGCAAATAACCATAGCGGCCGCGTCGCGCATGCCAAGCGAATAATCTCCGAATTGCGCGAGGTATGTGTATATGACGAATTTGACTACGCCGTTAAGTTGCAGTATCGCGATTTGAATACGTTCATAACCGAAGACGCCAAAGTAAGTTTGGACAACGCTGCCGTAACAAGGTTTATGGACACGAGATTATCGGAGCAAGAGTTCTTGGAAATCCGTAATTTCATCGGACAAAACGAATTCAAAGCAATCTGCACACCGTTTGACGAGGTTTCTGTAGACGTTATTGAGCGGCACAACTATGACTATATCAAAATAGCGAGCTGCTCATTAACCGACTGGTCATTGCTTGAGCGGATCGCTCTGACCGATAAGCTCATAATCGCGTCAACTGCCGCAAGCTCATTCGCTGACATTGATCGTGTGGTTCAGTTTTTCGCGCATCGGAAAAAAAGGTTGGCTCTGATGCATTGCGTCGGCGAATACCCTACGCCAGTTGATAACCTGCAGCTCAATCAGTTAGATATGCTGGGCACCCGGTATATCGGTGTACCAATCGGATATTCTACACACGAACGCCCGGAAAGCAATAAATCAATCGCTATTGCCGTCTCGAAAGGCGCTAGGCTTTTTGAGAAACACGTAGGTGTCGCGACTGACAGCATTAAGCTAAACGCGTATTCGGCAACACCGTCACAGGCGCGAGCGTGGCTGGACGGGGCGCGTGAAGCGTACCTGGCGTGCGGCGTTAGCGGAACGCGGCATAATTTTTCGGAAAAAGAAAAGTTGGATTTGTGGCAGTTCAGGCGCGGCGTATTCGCCAAAGAGGATATACCAACCGATACGGTTATCACGAACAATCTGACTTATTATGCCATACCCAAAAAACCGGGGCAGTTGACGGCTAATGATATGTCTAAGTACAACAGGTATACCTCACTTGAAACCATAAAAGCCGGCGCGCCTGTCCGCGAACGCTGCGTAAATCTAACTAATATTGAGCAAATGACCTTTGAGGCATATGCGGCGGTTAAAAAGTTGCTTGGCGATTCGGGTGTCACGCTAGGTAAAGAAAGAACATATGAGCTGTCTCACCACTACGGTATTGAGCGATTCTTTGAATACGGCGCCGCCCTGATAGAGGTTATCAATCGCAGTTATTGCAAGAAAATAATGGTGCTATTGCCGGCGCAAAAGCATCCCGTTCATTACCACAAGATAAAGGAGGAATCATTTCATATATTGTATGGCACGCTCAACATTACTATTGATGGCATAAGTAATCTTTATCACGCGGGCGATGTCGAGCATATAAGACCCGGGCAGCGGCATTCGTTTAGCTCTGATTATGGCTGCGTGTTCGAGGAAGTCTCTACTACGCACTTCGCTAACGACTCGTATTATGACGACGCGGCCATAAACAGTAACTCGTCACGAAAAACAAAAATTCAATACCAAAGCGATATTAGCGATTAATACGATATCGGCATTGAGTTTTACCTCAAAGGGAGTGCTTTTGTTATGCTTAAACTGAACTATCTATTGGTTATGCCGCGCATTGTTAATAATCTGGGCGACGGTTACAGCTTTCCGCTGGGTTTGCCGTATATCAGTAAGACAATGAAAAAAGCGGGGTTCAACGTCTATACGCTCAACCTGAACCACTATGCCGGCAATATCAATCATTTGCTATGTGACAATATAAAACGGAATGGCATAGATGTCGTAATGACCGGTGGGCAGTCATTTCAATTTTGGCAGTTGTTTGATATTCTTAAATCGGTTAAGGAAATAAATCGGGCTATTATAACGATTGTTGGCGGCGGTATTATAACCGGCGATCCGGAGACGGCCATGAGCGCGTTGCGATTTGCCGATATTGGCGTAATCGGGGAGGGTGAACTTACGTCCGTTGATTTATGTGAGACGTTAGAACGCGACGGATCGCTGGCAAGCGTGAATGGGATAATATATCCGAGTGGAGAGGAACGGAACGTATATCACACTTCCTCCCCCAGAAGCGAAATCTCAAACATTGACGACATTCCTTGGCCGGATTATGACGGTTTTGAACTGGCTAAGAATTTGGAGAGTTCGCCTAGCATATCGGGGATTAATCAGACGCGGACGCTGTTTATGCTGGCAAGCCGCTCCTGCCCGTACAACTGTTCGTTCTGTTTCCACACGGTTGGGAAAAAATACCGTCAACGCAGTCTTGACGGCTTTTTCGCGGAGCTTGAGCACAATATTGAGAAATACAAAATTAACTATTTATGCGTAGCCGACGAGTTGCTTTCGCATAACAAATCAAGGTTGTTTGAGTTCTGTGAACGAATAAGGAAGTACAACATTAGTTGGTGGGCGCAGTTCAGGGTAGACGGCATTGACGAAGATATAATTCAGGCCGTTAAAGGCAGTGGTTGTACGATTATGTCGTTCGGCTTGGAAAGCGCCGACAATGAGGTCTTAAAAAGTATGCAAAAGCATACGACGGTTGAGCAAATTGAGCAAACATTGAGTTTGGTAGATAAAAGCGGTGTGTCGCTTGAGGGAGCGTTTATATTCGGTGATGAAGCCGAGACGGTCGCTTCCGCGACCAATACGCTTAACTGGTGGGAGCGGCACCGACAGTATGATATAAACTTAAATACAATAACTGTGTTTCCTGGGTGCGGGATGTATAAGAACGCCGTTAGAGATGGGATTATCGAGAACCCAGTCGCGTATCTTAAAGACGGTTGTCCGCAAATAAATATGACGCGGATGTCCGACTCAGAATATACGGATGTTGTTAATAAAATTATATCATACCCCGTTATTATGACTGACAAATTGGACAGATATCGGCTTGTGTCCTTTGGCGGCAACGGGCGTATCAACACCAGCGGCATATGCTCGGTTTGCGGCGCGAAAAACTGCTTTTCAGTTAAACTGTTCAACACAAACTTTTACCGTTGCTCGGAATGCGGCGCGCGATTTCCGGTCGAGATACCACAAGAGATTATAAGCAACATCGGTAAGAATATGAGCAATCTGCTAGGCGGATACGACAATGTGGGAGTTTGGGGCATTAACTACAATACATTCAGTCTATTTAGGCTAATTAAGGAGTTCACTGGTGATAACGTATTCCCTATTGATGTAAGTTATGTCAAACAATTTCTATATTTGAACGGGAGCAAAGTGAACGATCCGCGGGTTATCACGCGAAAAGGCATCGAATGCGTTATAATCGCGATACCGGCGATTCACAATACAGTTGAGCTGCAGATAAAATATATGTTCCCAAGTGTCAGTAAAGTATTGAGTATTTCGGATATGGTATCATCTGACGTATACAGTTATGAGGCGGGTAGATCTACTAGATGAACGAACAAAAATCACAAATCCTATCCCTCGTCCGACAGTACGCCGCCAAGGAACACGCCCGCAAGCCATTTGAGCCGGGCGATCGCGTAAACTACGCCGGGCGAGTGTACGACGGCGATGAACTCGCCGCGCTTGTTGACAGCGCGTTGGAGTTTTGGCTGACCGCCGGGCGTTATACAGACGAATTTGAGTTAGGGCTCGCAGAGTATATAGGCGCGAGGTATTGCGCCTTTGTCAACAGCGGCTCAAGCGCTAATCTGTTGGCGTTCATGGCGTTGACCTCGCCGCTTCTGGGCGAGCGCGCTATTTGCCGCGGCGATGAGGTTATCACAGTCGCGGCGGGGTTTCCAACTACGGTAGCGCCTATTGTTCAGTTCGGCGCTCTGCCTATGTTCGTGGATATTACGATTCCGCGGTATAATATAGACATTTCGCGGTTGGAAAGCGCTGTAAGCGAGCGGACAAAGGCGGTCATGCTGGCGCATACGCTGGGCAATCCATTTGATATCAAGGCTGTCAAAGAATTTTGCGAAAAGTATGATCTATGGTTGGTTGAGGATAACTGCGACGCGCTTGGCTCAGAGTATACATTGGCTGGCGAAACAAAACGCACCGGAACATTCGGCGACATAGCCACAAGCAGTTTCTATCCCGCCCACCACATCACCACCGGAGAGGGAGGGGCGGTGTATACCTCCGACCCGCTTCTGGCAAAGATTATCCGCTCAACGCGGGATTGGGGGCGGGATTGCGCCTGCGCCTCCGGCCAGGATAATTTGTGCGGTCATAGGTTTGACGGGCAGTTCGGCGCGCTGCCTCAGGGTTATGACCATAAATACGTTTACTCGCATTTCGGATATAATCTCAAAGCCACAGATATGCAGGCGGCAGTCGGTGCCGCGCAACTTAAAAAATTGGACAGTTTTGTCGCGGCGCGTCGGCGCAATTTTGATTTGCTATACTCCGCGCTCGAACCTTTGCGAGATAAGCTTATCTTGCCGGAAGCGTGTCCGAACTCCGCTCCCTCGTGGTTCGGGTTTCCTATAACTTGCCGCGAGGGAATCGACCGTAAACATATAGTGACATATCTTGAGGAACACAAAATCCAAACACGAATGTTGTTCGCAGGAAACATTATTCGTCAACCGTGTATGCGCGGCGTGGCGTTTCGCGCTATTGGCGAACTGCCGAACACGGATAATGTGATGAGCAATCTTTTCTGGCTAGGCGTTTATCCCGGTTTGGATGAGAACGCGATTGCGTATATGACTGAAACGCTTGCCGAAGCAGTGAAATAGCCTATTTTGCTTTTAGCTCGGCGCGTTCCGCTTTTACGGCGTCTTTTTGCGCTTGCTTGGTGAGCCGTATATCATACATCCGGCCACACCTCCGCCAATGGCGCGCAATCAGCCAGCGGCGTATTTAATCCAGCTTTGATTTTATTAGCCATGCCGGGAACAGACGCTAAATAATCCGTATCGTTATCATACAGGCCGAGACTGTATTTCTGGAATGATATAAACTCAAGCAGCTTTTCGATCGCCCCATCCGGCAGCGCGTCAATTTGCGCCTTTACATAGTCGCGGTTAATCACTTGGCCTTACCTCCTTTCGCGTTGTTCCGCTCCGCCGTCTCATCAATGGCGCGACTAACAAATTTAGTAGGTCATGGAGACTAAATGCTGCAAGGCGGACAGATCCAAGGCGCGGTGGATGCCGCCGGCGGTAAGGATCAGCACGGTCTTGCCGCTTTTGTCCTCTTTCAACTCAAGGCTGTAGGTGTGCTCAAAATCAATTTTGATCTGCTCCGCGCAACTGGCCTCCTTGGTGTCCGCCTTGATGTGAATCTTGGCGTTGGCCTGGGTGATGCTGCTCTCATCACCCAAAAGGATGTTGATCTGATCAATTTTCATCTATAAGTCCCCCCGTATTTTAATTTGAGATTGGTCGGAAAAAAAGCGGGTCTGGAAGTCCTTGACGAGCGCCGGCAGATTGTCCCCCACCTGGGGTATAGAATAGCCGATAAATAAAGGCGTGGTCACGCCCCGGGGCACGATTTTGCAGTAGGAGACGCCCGCCAGGCGGTAGAAAAATAGATTGTAGCTATTGAAGCGGCCGCCTTGGAGATAGCGCAAAACGAAGCGCACGGCTTGCTGGATCAGCAGGCAAAAGTCCCGCAGGCCCTTTTTGTCCCGCAAAATCCCGTTGAACTCGGTAAAACCGACCAGAGGGCGGGCGGAGATATTCAACTCTACGGCGTCGTCCCGATAAATCACCGGACCCAGAAAATTTTCCTCCCGGACATTGAGACGATAATCCACGTCCGCCAGGCCGATAATCTGCATATGTGGGTGGCGCAGGCTGCCGCCGGAAAAGGGGCCGTGGTTTTTTAAAAAGAGGACGGAGGCGTATTGGGGATCGGCCATCATTTCTTCCCAGGTGTCGAGGGCCATGCGAAAAACCCGCAACAGCCGATCCTCCGGATAAAGCGAAAGCTCCGAGTCGCAGTCCTTTGTCTCGATCAAGACCAGGGGCGAGCTGCCCCGCAGGATGGGGTATTTGTTGGGAATCAGCAGAATGTCGCCGTCTTCCTTGATTATGGGCGGCAATAGGTTTCTGTCGCAAAAAGGGCAGGCGCTATCGCTTATGCCCCGCATGGTATGCGGCTTCTGATTGCCGATGGCGGTTTGAAAAATCAGCTGCGTTTCCAGCGCTTGGTTTGCCACTGCCCTTCCTCTTTTCCCCATTGGTACTCTGTGATATAATATGACCCGTAATCGAAATGCTGGGAACGTAGCGGAATGCAGTGTTTGAGCCGGCCTGTAAGCCGGGTTCTGTCCTCCCGCGAGGGAGTGGCGGTCATCTATCTGGGACGACGGTCGCCCGCCGCCTCTTGCGACCTAACCCGGGAGCGAGACGGGCCGCCTCGTAGCTCCTCTATTCGGTCTTGCTCCGGATGGGGTTTACCCGGCCGGCCGGTCACCCGGCCGCCGGTGAGCTCTTGCCTCACCATTTCACCCTTGCCTGAGCCAGGCCCGCTGGGCCGGCCATCGGCGGTATGTTTCTGTGGCACTTTCCTTGAGGTCGCCCTCACTGGACGTTATCCAGCATCCTGCCCTGCGGAGCCCGGACTTTCCTCGACCGCGGCCTTTCGGCGCCAGCGGCCGCGACCACCCGGCCGGCTCAAAACACTGTATACCGCTTTTCATTTTATCACGCGCCCCGCCGGCTTTCAAGTACTCGCGGAAAAGAGGCGCGCTCGCGGAAAAAAAGCGGAAAAAATAGCAGGAGGAATCATCATAAAGCATAGGAGGAGGATTAAATGTCTCATACATTGGCGGTGCTGGTGGAAAACCGACCGGGTGTCCTGACCCGAATCTCCGGCCTGATCAGCCGCCGGGCTTTTAACATTGAGAGCATCGCGGCCGGCTACACCGAGGATAATGATATCACCAGAATCACTATTGTCGTCCAGGAAGACGACGCGGTGCGGGTGGAGCAGCTGGTAGAGCAGCTGGCCAAGCTGGTGGATGTGCTCCGGATTGTGGATCATACCCATCTGGACGCTCTGGAGCGGGAGCTGGTGATGATTAAAGTAAAGGCGATCCCGGAAAAGCGCTCGGATATTGTGGATATTGTCAATGTGTTCCGGGCCAATATTGTGGATGTCAACCGGGAGACGATGGTGATCGAGTTGTCCGGCGGGCAAAATAAGATCGACGCCTTGTGCGAGGTTCTGAAGGACTACGGCATTATTGAGATCGTCCGCACCGGCAAGATCATTATTTCCCGCGGGCCGTTGCCGGCGAAGGAACTTTAAGATCCGGCGGAGGAAGCGTCAAATAATAAATTTTTGACGTTTCCTAAAGGGGGGGCTTTTTTTGACGTTGCGGCTGATTTTGGGCAGGGCCGGCGCCGGCAAAACGGCGGCCTGTGTCCGGGAAATCGGGGAGGCGCTGACGGCGGCGTCGACAGGCGAATATGTATTGCTGACGCCGGAACAGGCGACCTTCAGCAATGAGAAGCTGCTGCTGGCGTCCCTGGGCGCCGGCAGCGGTTTTCGGGTGAAGGCGCTGAGTTTTCGGCGTTTGGCGCATTGGGCCTTGCAGGAAACCGGCGGCGGCTTGCTGCCGGTGCTGGACAATGTGGGCAAGAGCCTGATCCTGCGCGACATCTTGGCGGAGCAGGAGGAGGAAAACGCTTTTTTTGCCCGGGTCAGGGATAAAAGGGGCTTTGTGGAGCAGCTGGCGGGCCTGATCGAGGAACTGCGGGCTTATCAGGTGACGCCGGCGATGCTGACGGAGTGCGTTCAGGCGCTGGGCAGCGGCGAAGCGGCGGCCGTTGATAGGAATGATGGGGCGGGAAGCGAAGTATTGGCCGGCGGCAGTCTGGGCGACGGCGAAGCAGTCAGTAGCGGGCGAGGCGGCGACGCGGCGGTCAGTGATGGGAATGATGGGGCGGGGAGCGGGGCGCTGGCGGCGGAGCTGCGGGAAAAGCTGGCGGATATCCAGCGGATTTATCAGCGCTATGAGGAAGCGCTGGGGCAAGGCTGGCTGGATTTGGCGGGGGAATTATCCTTGCTGCGGGAAAAGCTGCCTTTGTGGGAAAGGCTGCCGGGCCTGGCCTTTTGGCTGGATGGCTTTCATGGCTTTACCCCGGCGGAATTTCGGGTCATCGACTGTTTGCTCGCTTTGGGCAGGCCGCTGGTCGTGACGTTGAATCTGCCGGCCGGCGAGGACGAGGCGGAGCGGGGCGAGGACGACTTATTTTATCCGCCCTGGGAAACGGCCAGGGATTTGCGGCGCTTGTGCCGCAAAAATAATTACGCTTTGTTGCCGTCCCTTTGTTTGCCCGCCCCCGCCAGTCGGCGCTTCGCCGGTAGCCCGGTTCTGGCCGCCTTGGAGGCGAGCCTGGCGGCGGACGGTGAAGACGGGGCGAAAGGGGCGGTCGCCGGGGCGGTGGGAGCGGCTGGCGCCCGTCCGCCTTACGCCGGGCTGCGATTGTCCGGTTGCGGCAATACGCGACAGGAAGTGGAGCGGCTGGCCATCGAGATTATTGAGGCGGTTCGGGACGGGCAGGCCCGCTACAAGGATATAGCGGTTTTGCTGCGTCAGCCTGAGACCTATGAGCCATTATTTCGCGATATATTGCCGGCCTACGGCATCCCCTATTTTTTTGACGGGCCTAAACCTCTGTGCCAGCATCCTTTAATCGCGCTGACTCGGGAGCTGACGGCTATTCTGGCGGATCGCTGGAACACAGGCGCGCTGATCGCCTGCGGCAAGACAGGGTTGGCAGGCTTGGGAGAAAATCAGGTGGATCGGTTGGAGAATTATTGCCTGGCTTGGGGAATCCAGCGATCGCATTGGGAAAGCGCCCGGCCCTGGACTTTCTCCCTGCCGGCAAATCAGCCTGATGACGAGGCGGACGCGGCGGCTGTGGAGGATGGCGCGGATCCGGCGACGGCGGCGAATCGGGAAACGGCGGACAGTGAGAGAGCGCGGCGGGTCGCCCGGCGGTTGGATCAGCGGATGGAGCGGCTGCGGCAGATCCTCTGGCGGCCGATTGCCCGGCTGCGGCAAAAGGCCGCTCAGGCTACAGATATGGAGGGGCTGGTGACAGCCGTTTACGAATATCTGGCGGAAATCGGCGGGGATCGCTTTTGCGACCGCCAGGCCAAGGCGGCTCTGGCAGCGGGAGAAACGGAATTGGCCCAGACCCATCAGCGGGTTTGGCGGGAGCTAATGGAACTATTGGATCAAACCGCTCTGTTTTTGGCGGCGGCGCCACCTGAGCCGGCGCTGTTGGCCGATGTCTGGGAAAGTGGGCTGGCGGCGCTGGAAATGACGGCGTTGCCGCCGGCCCTGGATCAGGTCACAATTTGCTCTATGGACAGGAGCCGGGCGCCGCTGGCGACGAAGGTCTGGATCTTGGGCGCCAATGAGGGGGTCTTGCCGGCCCGGATCCGGGAGGACAGCTTGCTGGCCGCGGCGGAGCGACAGTGGCTAGCGGAGCATGAGGTGCGGCTGGCGCCGGATAGCCGGCGGCGGCTGTTTTCGGAAAATTATCTGATCTATATCGCTTTGACAAGGGCGGCCCAGGCCCTCTATATCAGTTATCCCAGGGCCAACGAGCAGGGGGAGAGCCTGGCGCCGTCGCCGTTGCTGGATCGGCTGTGCCGGTTATTTCCCGGCTTGACCGTAGATGAGGGGGAACCGGCGCTGCTCCGGCGCCTGGCCCGGCCCGGCCCGGTTTTGCGTATGCTGGGGCCGGCGCTACGGGCTGACCTCGAAGCGGGGGTCGGCGCGGAGGTTGATGCGGACGCAGGGGCAAGCACGGGTGCCAGCGCTGGTGCTAGTGCAGGGGCCGGAGCTGGCACCGAGGCTGGAGCTGGCGCAGGTACAGGGGCCGGGGCTGGCGCGGGCGCCGGCACCGCCTCTTGCCCTGTCTCTGACGCCGCGCTTTGGCGCCGGGCCTATGAATGGTTTCGCCGCCGACCGGCTTATCGGCGGGATCTGGCCCGGCTGGAAAAAGGCTACGCTTTGGCGCCTTTGGGCGGGCCGCTGCCGGCGCCTTTGGCCGCCCGGCTGTTTGGCCAGGTGATCAAAACCAGCATTACCCGGCTGGAACGGTTCCAAGCTTGCCCCTTCGCTCATTTTTTGGAATATGGACTTAAATTGGCCGACCGGGAGGAACATGAGGTTCGCCCGCCGGATATCGGCAATTTCTTTCACGACGGCCTGGAAGCCTTGATTGGGGAGGCGCTAGCGCAAGGGCTGAGTTTGCGGGATTTGTCGGAGGCGGAGCTGGACAGCCGGGTAGATCAGACGGCGGAGCGACTGCTGGTCAAGAAGAATCACGAGATCTTCCAAACCTCCGCCTGGTATCGCAGCCTGACGGTAAATTTAAACCGTATCCTGCGCAACGCGGCGCGAACCTTGGCTTATCAGGAGAGGCAGGGCTGTTTTCGGCCGCTGGCGCTGGAGGCGGCCTTCGGTTTTGACGAGCCTGGTAGCCTGCCGCCGGTAAGCCTGGAACTAGGCGGCGGACGGCAAATTTTATTGCGGGGCAGAATCGATCGGATCGACGAGGGCTTTTGGGCCGAGACAGGGCAGCAATATCTGCGGGTGCTGGATTACAAGTCCGGCGGCAAGACGCTGGCCTTATGGGAAGTGTATTACGGCCTGAAGCTGCAGCTGGCGCTTTATCTGGAAACGGCTTTGGCGGCAATGCCCCTGGCGAGGCCGGCGGGGCTTTTTTACTTTCAGGTTCAGGATCCCATATTGCGGGAGGAAAATCGGCAGCTGCTGGCGGACGGGGAACGGCGGCAAAAAATGCTGATGCAAGCGCAAAGGCTGCACGGGTATTTGTCCCGGGATCCGGCAGTGGCGGAAATGATGGATCAGGATTTTGCCCAGTCTTGGTTTTTGCCGGTGGCCCTGCGGCAGGACGGGGAATTCACGAAAAATTCCCGTCTGCTGCGGGAAGAAGACTTCCGGGCCTTGGGCCGGCGGGGCCGGCGGGTACTGGGTCAGGCGGGGCGGCGGCTGATGGGGGGAGATATTGCCCTGGCCCCCTATCGGGCCGGCCAGACCGGCGACGCTTGCGCTTATTGCCCTTATCCCAGCGTCTGCCGTTTTGACCCGCTGGTGCCGGGCCACCGTTATCGGGAAGTGCGCAAACAAACGGACGAGCAGGTGCTGCTATGGCTGGCGGAGCAAGACGGTGAGGTTGATAATGAAACAGTGGAATGAGGGTCAGGCCCGGGCAATCAGCGCGACGGGCCGGAATATCTTGGTCAGCGCCGCCGCCGGCACCGGCAAGACCGCCGTCTTGGTAGAACGCATTCTGCGCCGGCTGACGGATAAGACAAACCCTCTGGGGATGGATCGGTTTTTGCTGGTCACGTTTACCAACGCCGCCGCGCGGGAAATGAGCCGCCGCCTCCGCCAGGGACTGGAGGAAAACCTCCGCCGGGAGCCTCAAAACCGTTATTTGCGACGGCAGCAGCTTTTGCTGGGACAGGCGGCGATTGCCACCCTGCATGGCTTCTGTCTGGACTTGGTACGGCAAAATTACCGGGAGCTGGGCTTAGATCCCCGAAGCCGGGTGCTGGATGAACCGGAGCAGATATTGCTGCGGGGTCAAGTGCTGGAGGAATTGCTGGAGACTTGCTACGGCGGCGCCGACGATGGCTTTACCGCCCTGATCGCCGCTTACGGCGGGGAAAAAAGCAACGAGCCGCTGAAGGAGTTGATTCTGCGGGTTTATGATTTCGCCGCCGCTCAGCCCCGACCCTTGCGCTGGCTGGCGGATTGCGCCGCTTTATATGAGGGGCGGCGGGACTGGGCAACGCTGCTTCCCCTCTTGCTACGGCAGGCTGGCGAGGAATTGGCGGTCTTGTCGGCGGCCTTGGGCCAAGCCGCCCAACGGGCGGGGGACATTCCGGCCCTGGAAAAATACCGTCTCTGCTTTTTGGCCGATCAGGCGGGGATTGACGGGCTGCGAAAAATTGACGATTGGGATCGGCTTACGGCCATTTTTGCCGAAAATAATAATATTTTTGGACGCTTGCCCAGCTTGGGTAAAAAACCGGCGGCCAACGAGGGGCCGGCGGCGTTGGACGAGCGGCTGGCGGCGCAGGCGGAGCTGAAAAATCTCCGGGACTGGTGCAAGGGCGAGTATGCCCGCCTGGCCAAGCGGCTGGCGGGGGAAAGCGGCGAGCAATTGGCGGCGGACATCCGGCTGATGGCGCCGGCCATGCTCAGCCTGGCCAAGCTGACCGCCGACTTTTTTCGGCTCTATGACCAGGCGAAACGGGAAAAGGTCGCTCTGGATTTTGGGGATATCGAGCATTTTGCTCTGGCGCTTTTGGTGGATGAGCAGGATCGGCCCACCCAATTGGCCGCGAATCTGCGGCGGCGCTTCGCCGAGGTGCTGGTGGACGAATACCAGGATATCAATCCGGCCCAGGAGGCCTTGTTGCGGGCGCTGCGGGGCGAAATCCTGTTTATGGTCGGGGATATTAAGCAGAGTATCTACGGCTTCCGGCAGGCGGCGCCGGAATTGTTTCTGGAGAAGTTTGACCTGTATAAAGCTGGGTTCGACGGCGCTCTGGTGACGCTGACGGAAAATTACCGGTGCAGTCAATGGCTGATTGCCGGGATCAATCAGGTTTTTGACGCCTGCATGACCAAGGCGGAAAGCGGCATTGATTATCGGCGGGACGGGCGCTTTGCCGCCGGCGGGCCTTTGCCTGCCGCCGCCTGTCCGGCGTTGGAGCGGGAGGCTGGCAAAGGCGCCCTGGAACTGCATATGATCGAGCTGGCGCCGGGAAAAGAGGGGCCAAGCGAGACTGAGGCCGCCGGCGCTACCGGGGCTGAGGCCGGCGACCAGGCCGGCGTTGCCGGTGGGACCGGCGGGGCCGGGGCAGCCGGGGCAACCGACGGGACCGGGGCACAGAGCTATGACGGGGCCGGCGGTAGCGGCGGGGTCAGCGGCGAAGACGGCGCCAGCCAAGGCAATAGCGGCGTCCAGGAGGACGGCGCTGAGGAAAACGGCATGATGGGGGAAGCGCCGGATCTAGGGGCGCTGGAAGCGGAAGCCCGTTTTTGCGCCCGGCGGATCCTGTCCTTGCTGAAGGAACCGCTGTGGGATGCCGCAGCAGCAACCGCCGGCGCAACCGCCACAGCAACCGCCACAGCAACCGCCACAGCAGCAACCGCCGCCGGCGCGGGTGCCGGGCGCCGGGCCGTGGAATTTCGGGATATCGTGATCCTGCTGCCGGCGATGAAAGGGGTCGCCCCTGTCTTCGTTCAGGCCCTGCGCCAGGAAAATATCCCGGTATACGCCGAGCTGGGCGCCGGTTATTTTGACGCCCAGGAGGTGCGTACGGCGGTCAGTTTCCTGAAAGTAGTGGATAACCCCCGGCAGGATATTCCCCTGGGCGCCCTGTTGCTTTCACCGGCGGTAGGGTTCTCGCCGGCGGAATTGGCGGAAATTCGCCTTTGTCACCCGGGGGGAGACTTATACGCCGCCCTGGTTCGGGCCGCCTGGGGCAAAAAAGGGGAAATCGGCGAGGCCGCCCGAAAATTCTGGCGGCAGCTGAAAGGCTACCGGGCGCTGGCCCGTCGGGTGACGGTGGAGGAAATCCTGCTGAAATTTTATGAGGACACCGGTTATTTCGCTATGGCCGGCGCCATGCCGGGCGGCATTCAGCGGCAGGCCAACCTGTTGGCGCTGACCCGGCGGGCCAGAGAATTCGCTGAAACTAACCTGCGGGGCCTCTACCAATTTACCCGCTATCTGGAGGCGCTGGAGAAAAAAGGCGGCGATTTGAGCGCCCCGCCGGTGATCGGCGAAAAAGAAAACGTAGTGCGGGTCATGTCGATCCATAAAAGCAAAGGCTTGGAATTCCCGGTGGTTTTCCTGGCCAACGCCGGGCGGCGGTTTATCCGGGCGGCGGGGCAGCGGGACTTGCTGCTGCATCGCCGGTTTGGTTTAGCCAGCAAGGTGATTCAGACGGAGTATCGGGTCAAATACCCCGGCGGCTATCACCGACTGGTGGGCGCGGAGCTCCAAAAAGACTTGCGGCGGGAGCAGCAGCGGTTGCTCTATGTCGCGTTGACCAGAGCGGCCCAGCGACTGATCGTGGTCAGCGCCAACAAAAACGCCGGCGAAAGCTATCGGCGCTGGCGGCAAAATGACGCGGCGCCGGCCAAGGAGGCGCTTTGCTTTATGGATTGGCTGGGGCCGGCGGTTTTAGGGGCCGGCGCCGAATCCCTCTGGGCCAGCCGGCTGTGGCGGCCCGATGAGCTGGCCCAAAAAGCAACGGCGGCCCAGGTCAGGCAGGTATTATGGCAAACCCTGCTGACCCTGCCGGTCGATCCGACCGAGCCGGCCGGGCCGGCCGCGGAAGCCGCGGGGCCTGTGTCGGAGGCTGCCGGGCCGGCAGTGGAGGCTGCCGGGCTGGCGGCGGAACTGGCGGTGGAGCGCCAGCTTTCCTGGCGATATCCCTGGGAAAAAAGCGGCCGGCTGGCGGCCAAATTATCAGTGACCCAGGCCAGAGGCCGACTATATCCGGCGCTGGATCCGGAAGCGGGCGAGGCGGAATGGAGCAGGCAGATCTACCGGCCCCGGCTGGAAGGACCGCGGTATCTGCGGCGGGAGCAGCCCCTGGCCGGGGCGGAGCGGGGCACCTTGCTCCACAAGATTTTGGGGCAAATCCGGCCCGCCGCCGCCGTTGCCGCCATGGCGGCAGCCCTGGAGCGGGGACAAAGCGAAGCCGAGGCGGCAAGCTCCTATCTGGAGGAATTGCTGGCTCGGCTGACGGCGGATCAATTTCTGACCGACAAGGAAAAAGAAGCGGCGGATCGGGCGCCTCTGACGGTATTTTTGCGGAGTGACCTTTTCCGGCGCCTGGCCCGGGCGGACGGGGCCGGGGATTGTCATCGGGAGGCCAGTTTCACCATGGCGGTAACCGCCCAGCGGCTGTACGGCGAAAGTAACAGTGACAGTTACACCGACAGCGACAGTGACAGCGACAGTGACAGCGACAATTACAACGACGGCAACAACGGCAACAGCATGACCGAAGGCACCGGGATTATGCCGGCGGACAGCGTGATCATTCAGGGCACAATTGATGTCTATTTTGGCGAGGACGACGGCTTGGTATTGGTGGATTACAAAAGCGACCGTCTGTTGCCCGGCCAGGAAAATGATTTATCGCGCCGCTACGCCGGGCAGCTGCGACTTTACGCCGAGGGCCTGGAACTATTCACCGGCCGGCCGGTGAGAGAGAAGCTGCTGTATTCCCTGGCTCTAGGCAAAGAAATCCCCCTTATTTAGCATAATGATATAAATAGCGCGGCCTCACGCTATATAAGAGCACAAAGAACCTTGCACTCGCTCCAGGCACTCCAGCAGCCGGGGATTAAAAGCGCCGCACTCACCCCGCAGGATCATGGATATGGCCTGCTCATGGGTATAAGCGGGCTTATATACGCGTTTGCTGGTCAGCGCGTCGTACACGTCGGCGATGGAAGTGGATTGAGCCCAGATCGGGATATCGTCGCCCCGCAGCCCGTCGGGATAGCCTTTGCCATCCCAGCGCTCATGGTGGTGGCGACAAATATCATAGCAATATTTGTAATATTCCTGATCCTGAACATAATTCAGGCTGGTCAATATCTCGCAGCCCCGCGTGGTGTGTGTCTTCATGATCTCAAACTCATCCTTGGTCAAAGGGCCGGGTTTGAGCAAAATAGCGTCGGGAATAGCGATTTTGCCAATATCGTGCATAGCCGCGGCGCCGGAAATTACCTCAATTTCCTCCTGGGTCAGAGGATAATATGTCGTGGCGGTCTCCAGTAAAATTTTGGTCAGCACCCGTACCCGTTTGATATGCTCGCCGGATTCCAGATTGCGGAACTCCACGGTGGTGCTGAGCGCGTCGATAACGAATTGGTTGGATTGGCGGATACGCTCGGCCTGCTTTTCCAGCACCTCTTTTTGCTCTTGCAGCTTTTGCTCCAGATTATGCTTGTGGGCGTAAAGATCCACTACATTGTGTACCCGCCGATAAACAATTTTGGAATTGAAGGGCTTGTTCAGCAGATCGGAAACGCCCAACTCATAACCTTTCAAGCTTTTCTCGTCATCATTCTCACCGGTGATCATGATCACCGGCACAGTATGAATCAGGTTGCTCTCATTCATGCCCTGCAACACACCGAAACCGTCAACCACCGGCATCACGATATCCAGCAGCACGATGGCTATATCCGTCCCGTATCTGGACAAAAGCTCCAACGCGACTTGGCCGTTTTCCGCCTCCAGCACATCGAATTCGTCCATAAACAAATTGGTCAGGATCATACGGTTCAGCTCTATGTCATCTACGACCAAAAGCTTTTTATTTTCTGTGGTCAACCAGATCCACACCCTTTCCAAGGCAGGTTGTTCCCCGTCTTCCGCTGGAGAAATGATCTCCATCCATTATTATAGCACCAGATTGGGTAAGGATCCATGAAAAAAATTGCTTTTTCTGGTTTTATTCAGCAAAAGCAAAATGGGTTATAGTTCAGGCGCCGTTGCCTTCCGTTGTTATTCCGAGCCTTGTCCACCCGTCATTCCGTGCTTGTCCCTGAATCTATAAATCTTTTCGGCCTGCCGGCCCCTGGATTCTGGGATCCTGAAACAAGTTCAGGACAGGCCCCGGCGCTATGCGCCACCCAGAATGACGAAGCAGGCCAGCGCATACCCTGAACATTAACATTTATCGGGATCATCGCGGACTCATCGCATCAAAAAGCTTGATTTTTCCAAACGGGTTATGATATACTAAAGCCGCGGCGCAGAAGCTGGCGAAACGGTCGGTGTTTTGCGTTTTTGCCCGCTTTATGAGGGGTCTGAAGGCCTTTCGAAAAGTAATTTGCGGGAGGATTTTAATATTATGAAAAAATACGTTTGCGCCGTTTGCGGCTACATTTATGATGAATCTGAGGAAGGCGCCGCCTTCAATGCCCTGCCCGACGACTGGGTATGCCCGTTGTGCGGCGTGGAGAAAAAGGATTTCGAGTTGGTCGAATAGTTAGCGGCGACACGGTCACTTGGTAGAGCGCGAAGAAAGGATGTGATACCGTTGACGAGCTATAAAGCGCTCTGCCCAGGCGTCTACTGGGCAGGGGCGAAAAATCCGGGCTTGCGACGTTTCGATGTAGTGATGCGCACCGAATATGGCACCACTTATAATGCCTGCCTCGTCGTGGGTAACGAGAAGACAGCGCTGGTTGAGACGGTCAAAGATAGGTTCGCGAGGATACAATTAGACGGCATTCGCGAGGTGATGAATGTCGAAGATCTGGACTACATTATTCTCGACCATACCGAGCCAGATCATTCGGGCAGTTTACTCGAAGTTCTAAAAGAGGCGCCACACGCGCAAGTATACTGCTCCCGCGCGGCGGCCTCGCTTCTCAGGGAGATTACCAACGAGGACATCGGGTTCCACATCGCGCAAGACGGCGATACCCTCGATTTGGGCGGCGCGACGCTTGAATTTATCATGGCGCCGTTCCTGCACTGGCCGGACAGCATGTTCACCTATTGCAAGGAGAAAAAGCTGCTCATCAGCGGCGATGTGTTCGGCTGTCACTTCTCAGACGATGAGATACTCGAATCAAGGATGGACGACACGTATCTCCAGGCCCAGAAATACTATTTCGACATGATTATGGGACCTTTCAAGAAGTATGTCCTCGAAGCGGTGGACAAGATTAAAGGCCGGGAGATCGATATCATCGCCCCGGCGCACGGGCCGATTTTGGATCGCGAACCGTGGCGGGTCGTGGAACGATACGAGAAGTGGGCCAGAGAAGGTCTGGCGCCCAACAACCCCAAGCGGGTGTTTATCGGTTACGCGTCGTGCTACGGCTACACTAGACAATTGGGCGAGGAACTGTTTCGGGCTATGGAGGACGCCGGGCTCGCGGTGGACTTTGTCGACATCGGCCTGGAAGAAAACGCGGCGCGAATGGCCAATGCCGCGGACGGCGTTTTATTCGGTTCACCCACGCTCAATCGCGACGCGTTACCGCCGATCTGGCAAAAGATGAGCGAGTTGAGCGCGCTCACCAATCGCGCTAAGCCCGCGGGCGTTTTTGGATCCTATGGGTGGAGCGGTGAGGCATGCAAGCTAATGGAGGCCAGGCTAAACGACCTTGGCTACAAGGTCAGGGGAAGTTTTCGAACCAAGCTTAAACCAGACGAAGCCGCGCTCAAGAAAGCATACGACTTTGGCGCTGAGTTCGCGGAAGCCGTGAAAAACCAATAAAGCATTTAAAAATCCATCCCGCGCTTTGAGGATGGATTTTTTGTCGCGGGCAATAGGGAACTCGCTCCGTTCGAGTCCCCCATCTCTGTGAGCAAAAAAATCCATCCCGCGCTTTGAGGATGGATTGATTTTTTCGTGGTGGGCAATGGGGGACTCGAACCCTCGACCCCGTGCATGTGAGGCACGTACTCTAACCGGCTGAGCTAATTGCCCTAATAATAAATGGCGGAGCCGACGAGAGTCGAACTCGCGATCTCCTGCGTGACAGGCAGGCATGTTAGGCCACTACACCACGGCTCCGCATTGCGTTGAACGAGATTACAGATGTCATTTTACCTGAGATATGGTTACCTTGTCAATGAAAACTTTCGTAAGGTGCAGGGCCTGTTCATGAAAAAATGTAACAGGGTTAAGGCGCTGGGGGCTGGGGGCAAGCGTGTGGGCGGCAGGCGCTGATTACGCGAGTTGAGCTATGTAAGGCCCATTTCGTCTCACCT
>JAISDE010000162.1 GCA_031265035.1 Peptococcaceae bacterium
CATAATCGATGACCTGCTTGCTGGCAGTTTTGGGCATTTGGATCGTTTTGTTGACCTCAACAAAATGATCGACGATGCCTAAGCCGGCGTTTAGCGGTCTTCCCGGAAATAGGCGCCGCCCAGGCTGGCGGGCGGATTGTACTCCTTCTTTTTGCGCATATTGATGAAGACCAAAACCAAAATCGTGGTAATATAAGGCAGCATGTCCAGAATCTGCGCGTTCACCAGGATCTTGGCACCGAAAAGAAAGGGTATGCCGCCCTGAAATTTGAAGCCCAAGCCGCGGATGGCGCCAAAAAGATAGGCGCCCAGGATCGCCCGCAGCGGGTTCCAGATGGCGAAGATGACCATCGCCACGGCGATCCAGCCGGCGCCGGCGGTCAGCTCGTTTTGCCAGATGCCGGCGTAGACGCAGGACAAATACACGCCGCCGGCGCCGCACAGCAGGCCGCAGAGCAGGATATTGCAGTATTTATAACGGGTGACATTGATGCCGGAGGCGTCGGCGGCGCCGGGGTTTTCCCCGATCATCCGGGTATTCAGCCCAATCCGGGTTTTGGTATAAAAGAAGTAGATCACCACCGCCAGCAGCACCGCCACCAGCACGAAAGGGCTTTGACGGAAAAACACGGGACCCAGCACCGGGATTTTCTCCAGCCCGGGAATGGCCCGCGCGCCGAAAGTGGCGGAAATGCTGATTGGCAGCGATACGCCGGCCATAGTCTTGCCCAGCATACTGGAAACGCCGGTGCCAAAAATGGTCAGGGCCAAGCCGGTGACCACCTGGTTGGCCCGCAGCGTGACGGTCAGAAAGGCGTAGATCAAGGCGCCGGCTACAGCCGCCAGGCAGCCGACACCCAGCGCCAGCCAGGGCTGACCGGTATTGAGGGCCACATAAAAGCTAAAGGACGCGCCCAGGAGCATCAGCCCCTCCAGGCCCAGGTTCAGGTTGCCGACTTTCTCGCACAGGATACCGCCCAAAGTGGCGAACAACACATGGGTGCCCAGCATGGCTATGACTTGCAAAAATAATACGGTCGCCGTATAAGCCTCCATATCAGCGGGCCTCCTTTCCGCCGGCGGCGGCAGGCGCCGTCGGTTCCGCCGCCGCCGAGACCGCGGCGGCGGCGGCCGCGCCTTTATCCCCGGCGCCGAAACGCACGCGGTAATTCAGGAAAAATTCGCTGCCCAGCACAAAAAAGATGATGATGGCCTGGAGCATTTTCGCCATATCCGCCGATATGCGCAGAGAGATTTCCAGAAAACTGCCGCCCTGGAGCAGCATACCAAAAATAAAAGAGGTCAGCACGATGCCCGGCGCGGAGAGCCTGGCCAGCCAGGTGGTGATGACCGCCGTGAAGCCTAGGCCAGCCGTAAATCCTTCCGAGAGAGTTTTTTCCACCGCCGAGCTTTGGATCATGCCCGCCATGCCGCACAGCGCCCCGGACAAGGCCATGGCGATGACGATGACCCTGGTGACGGCGATGCCGGAGTAACGGGCCGTGGTGGGGCTTTCCCCGATGACGGCGATCTCATAACCCAGCTTGGCCTTGGTCAGCAGGATATGAACACCCGCCGTCAGCGCCAGGGCGATGATCCAGCCGCTGTGAATGCCCAGCACCGACGGCAGCACCGCGTTGGCGGTGAAGGTGGGGATTTTGGGGAAGCCGCCCTCCTTCCAGGGGCCGTATTGCAGGTAAGTTATCCATTTCAGGGCGATATAATTCATCATCAGTGTGACCAGCGTCTCACTGGTATTGAATTTTGTTTTCAGCAAGGCCGGGATCAGCGCCCACACCGCGCCGCAAAAGACGCCCGCCGCCATCATCGCCGGCAGCAGGATCCAAGGCGACAGATGCCCGTAATGCAGGGCCACGTAGGCGGCGCCGAAGCCGCCCATGGCCATCTGACCCTCCGCCCCGATATTCCAAAAGGTCATCTTAAAAGCCACCGCCACGCCCAGGGAGAGGATCACCAGGGGAATGATTTTATTGAATGAGGCCCTTACCCGATAGGCGGAGCCAAGGGCGCCGGCGATGATTTGGCTGTAGACTTCCAAGGGATTATAACCGATGATCGCCATGATCAGCCCCGCCGCCGCCAGAGCCGCCACTATCGCGGCGACTTGGGCCACCAACGCCTTTTTAAAGGACGCTTCCGCTTTTCTGGTGATTTTAATCACGCCCGGCACCCTCCTCGCTATTTTTTTCCGACGCTTCGCGGTTGCCCCGGTCGCCGCCAACCGCCGCGGTCGCCAGCTCTCTCTCCGGCCCCGCCGCCGTCCCCGGCTCCGGCTTGTGACCCAGCATCAAAAGCCCTACTTCCTCTTTCGTCACTTTCGCCGGGTCCACAATATCCATCACCCTGCCGCCGTGCATCACCATCAGCCGATCGCAAAGCTGCAACAGCACATCCAGGTCTTCCCCGATAAAAAGCACCGCTACCCCGGCCTCTTTTTGCTGGCTCAGGACATTATACACATGATAAGAGGCGCCAATGTCCAGCCCCCGCACAGGGTAGGCGGTGATCAGCAGCGCCGGCGCCAAGTCCACCTCCCGGCCCAGTAGCACTTTCTGGATATTGCCGCCGGACAGCTTTTTCAGCACATGCCGCACAGAGGGGGTGGAGACGTCGTAGCGGCTGACAATTTCCTCCGCTTTTTGCCGGCCAAAATTCTGATCGATAAAAGCGCCCTTTTTCTTTTGGTAGGAACGGAGCATGACATTGGCCACAATATCCATGCCCGCCACCAGCCCCATGCCCAGCCGGTCTTCCGGCACAAAGGACATGCTGACGCCCCGGCGCAATATCTCGATCGGCGAAAGCCCCAGTATCTCATCCCCCAGAAAGCGCGCGCTGCCCCCCGCGGCTTTGGACAGACCGGCGATGATCTCGCAAATCTCTTTTTGGCCGCTGCCGGCGATCCCGGCCACGCCCAAAATCTCGCCGCCGTACACGCTGAAAGACATATTATCCAGCACCCGCTGCCCATGGCTGCCGATGGCCGTCAGATCCTTGATCTCCAGTACCGGCCGTTCCGAGGTATGGGCCGGCTGCCGCCGGATATTCAGATCCACCGGGCGGCCCACCATCATCTCCGTCAAGGCCCGGCTGTCGGTTTTCGCCGTCTCCACAGTGTCGATATACTCTCCCCGGCGCATGATAGTCACCCGGTCGCTGATCTCCATCACCTCATGGAGCTTGTGGGTGATGATGACGATGGCGCAGTTCTGTGCCCGCATTTTGCGCAAAATGTCGAATAACTGCCGGGTCTCCTGGGGCGTGAGCACCGCCGTTGGCTCGTCCAGGATCAGCACCCTGGCGCCCCGAAAGAGCATCTTCACGATCTCGACCCTTTGCTTTTCCCCTACTGACAACTCATAGATCTTCTTGTCCGGGTCGATGTCCAGACCAAATTTGGCGCAGGTTTCCCGGATTTCCTTGGAGAGAGCCTTGCCGCGCAGCCAAAAGCCCGTCTTGCTGCCGGCGATAATGTTTTCCTTGGCGGTAAACACCTCCACCAGCTTGAAGTGCTGGTGCACCATGCCGATGCCCTGATCGATAGCGTCTTTGGGCGCGGTGAAACTGACCGGCCTGCCGGCCAGCCGGATCTCGCCGGCGTCCGGTGAGTAGATACCGGTCAGCATATTCATCAAGGTGCTATTGCCTGAGCCGTTCTCCCCCAAAATAGCGTGGATTTCCCCTTGCCGCACAGATAATCTTACCTGATAATTGGCTCGGACATCGCCAAAATGTTTGCAGATGCCGCTCATTTCCACATAAGCGTTTCCATTGTAAGCGTTTCCATTGTAAGCGTCTTCTTTATAAGCGTTTCCATTTTCGCCGGCTGACGTCTCGCCGCCGGCACCAAGGCTTGCCTGGATTTGCCCGACCATCAAATCCCTCCCTCGTTATTTGCCCGCTTGTGTATGGTAAAAATAGACTATATACCAAACCGCTCAAGGAAATCCCCCAGCAAGTTCAGACACACCGTTTTGCGGTATTCCGCCGACACCCGCCCCCGGATCGGTATGATGGCCTCGTTGAAAGCCGCCAGATAAGCCGCTTTAGCCGCTTTCCCCTCCGCCGGCGTTTTGCCGATCAGCATGGCGTCGATATCCGCCCGGCGGATGATCACATCGCTGACGGCGCCAAAGGCGGTGGCGCAGTGGGCGATTTTCCCATCCTCGATCGTCAGCAGCCCGGCGAAGGACAGCCGGGAAATGGCCAGGGCCTTGCGAGCCCCGATTTTTTGATAATAATAGCTGCCCAACCATTTTTTCGGCAGCAGCACCTCGACCAGCAGCTCATCCGGCCGCCGATCCAGGCGCTTGCGCCCCAGATAAAAGTCCTTGATGGGCAGCAGCCTCTCGCCCCCGGCGCCGGCCAGCTTTAATTGGGCGTCGGCGACAAAGAAAATGAGGGCGCTGTCGGCCTTGGCGCTGCCATTAGCGATATTGCCGCCGATCGTCCCCTCGTCCCGGATGGCCGGGGCGGCGATCCGGGACAGGGCCTCCTTGAGCAGCGCCGGCGTCAGGCTGTGCTCCAAAAGCTCGGTGAAGGTGCAGGCCGCGCCAAAGCGGATATATTCGCCGTCGTCGCTCACTTGTTTCAGCTCGGGTATTTTGTGCAGAAACAGGAAGCTGTCCTCGCGCTTTTCCTCGATCATCAAGTCCGTGCCGCCGGCGTAGGGAGTGAGCTTGTGGGCGGCCATCAACTCCAGCGCCTCTCGCAATGAGATGGGAGCGTATCCGTTTACCATAGTCCCTCACCCTCCTTCGCCGCGATGCCAATAGCTTTTACAATGGCGTTGTAGCCGGTGCAGCGGCACAGATTGCCCGAGATACCCACCCGGATCTCCGCCTCGCTGGGATGGGGATTTTTGGCCAGGATACATTCGCTGGCCAGTACCATGCCGGGTATGCAATAACCGCACTGCACCGCCGCCACCGAGGCGTAGGCCTCGTCCAGCGCCTTGAAACGGGCGGTTTCCCGGTAGCCCTCAATGGTGGTGACGGTGCCGCCGTCCACCCGGCCCATGGCCACCATGCAGCTATTGGCCAGCCTGCCGTCCAATATCACGCTGCAGGCGCCGCATTCCCCTTCCCGGCAGCCGCATTTCACGCCGGTCAGCCGGTAATCCTCCCGCAGAACGTCCAAAAGGCGCGCCGTGGCGCTGCCGGCGTATCTGACTTGCTTGCCATTCAGGGTGAAAACAATAGCGTCGTCCATGTTTAACCCACCTCCTTGGGGGCGTCGGCCCGCAAGACACTCAAGGCGTCCTCGGCGCCGAAAGGGATACGCCCCAGGCTCGCGCCGCCCAAAGCCTGCTCCACCGCCCCCAGATAGGCGGCGGCGCCGCCCACCGTCGGCAGCTCCCCGGCGCCCTTGGCCCCGTAGGGGCCGTCCGGATATTCCTCCACGTAGGCCTGAGCCTCCATGACCGGCACATCCATGGCGGTGGGGATGATATAATCGCTGAGACTGTTGTTGCGGATCCGGCCTTTCCCGTCAGCCTCCATCTGCTCCATGGAGGCATATGCCAGGCCCTGCAAAAAGCCGCCCTCCATCTGGCCCCGCAAAATATTCTGGTCGATAGGCGTGCCAGCGTCAAAGGAACCCCAGGCGCCCAAAACCTCCTGGACGCCGGTCAGGCTGTCCACCTGCACCTCCGCCGCCGCCACCGCCCAGGAGTAGGTGGGATAAGCGTCGCCCTGGAAATGGTCGAGGTCAAAGGGCAGGAGAAAATCAGGCTCTTTATAATGTTCCTCCACCGTTTGCTCCTCACCATCCCGCCAGCGCTCCCGCAACTGGATGGCGCATTGGCGCAAAAGCTCGCCCACAATCATCAGGCTGCGGCTGGCCACCGTGGGGCCGCTGTCCGGCACCCGATCCGTATCCGGATTCTCATAAAACACCCGCTCCAAAGGCAGGCTCAACTCTTTCGCCACAATTTTGCACAAGGTCGTCTTGATGCCTTGGCCCATGTCGGTTTGGCTGGCCAGCACCTCCACCCGCCCGTCCGGGCGCTTGCGCAGTCGGGCCACCGCCTTGATATGATCCCGCTCGCCGCTGCCTGTAAAGCCCGCCCCATGGAACCACAGCGACATACCGATACCCTTGCGGAAGCGCCCGGTTTGGGCTTTACTGTACTCCGCCCGTTTCCGGCGATAATCGCTGGCCTGATCCACCGCCTCGATCATCGCCGGCAGCGGCACCGGGAAATGATAGCGCCCGCTGGTAGAGGTGGTGTCGCCCTGCCGGGCCAGATGGCGCAGCCTGAAAGCCAGCGAGTCCTCACCCAGGGCTTTGGCGATATGGATCATCATCATCTCTATGGCGAAAAAGGTCTGAGGCCCGCCAAAGCCCCGAAAGGCGCCGCTGGGCGCCGTATTGGTCTTGACGCCCTTGCCCCGCACCTTGAGGTTGGGGATATTGTAGGCGCCGGAGGCCGCGATGACGCCCCGCTGCAGCACCACGGCGGTCAAAGTGGTGTAGGCGCCGGCGTTGTACAGAATATCGATATCCAGGGCCGTCACCCGCCCGTCCTTTACCGCCGCCTTATACACGCACAGCGAGGGGTGCCGCTTGCTGGTATATTCCATATCCTCCCGCCGGTCAAAAACGACCCGCACCGGCCGCCCGCCGGCCTTGTAAGCCGCCACCGCCACCTGGCAGGCCAGGATGGAGGGGTAGGCCTCCTTGCCCCCAAAACCGCCGCCGGTGATGTCCTGCGCGATCCGCACTTTGTCCGCCGCCAGGCCGGTAGCCTTGGCCACGGCGCCGTGGATGTAATAAGGGCATTGCATACTGCCATGCACCGCCACTTTACCGTCGCTGTACCGGGCGATCATACCCTGGGTCTCCAAATACGCCTGCTCCTGGTAGCCGGTCTCGAATTCTTCCTCATACACCTGATCCGCCGCGGCGAAGGCGGCGGCTACATCGCCTTTGTCATACCGGTAATCAAAAAACACCGTGTCAAAATTCCGGATGCCCAGCACCGGCGGCAGCTCCTCGTAAACTACCTGTGTCTCGTCCGCCAGGCGTTTTACCTCGTCCTCATCCGGCCCTACCAGCATCAGGACGGGCTCGCCGATATACTCCACAGTCTCGTTGGCGTAAACCGGGGTGTCGTCCATGACGATATGCACCTCATTGATGCCGGGCACATCGTTTTTATCTACCGCGAAATAACCCGCCGGCAAGGGCGGCAGCTTGATCTCCACCACCCGCGCCCTGGCGTGGGGCGAACGTATAAATTTGCCGTGCAGCATGTCCTTGTGAGGCCAGTCGGCCACGTAAACGGCGCTGCCGTCCATTTTGGCCGCGTGGTCTTTTTTGGGCACCGGCTCGCTGATTTCCCTCATGTTTAGCGCGCCTCCTTTACAATGGGACTTATTATTCGTCGTATTTTGCTTATTTTGCTATTACTCGTATTTGGTTATTCTTCCTATATTGTATTGCGTCGGCGGCGCCAGCGCCAAATACTTTGTTGGAGGAACACGCTATCCGACCTATAAGTCCCGCAAGCATTGTAAGCCCCGCAAGCCCCGCAAGCCCCGCAAGCCCCGCAAGCCCCGCAAGCCCTGTAAGCTCTATAGGCCGTATACGCCGGGCTTGAGCGGTTCTTCTACAGTATCCCGTAGCAGCTCAAAAGCCAGATTGGCGCTGGCGATGACTTTTTCCTCATAACGCTGCCACGCCTGTAAAAAAACCAGGCCTTTGGCGGTCAACTCACTCCGGCTGCCCCGGGCGCCGCCCCGGCTGCGTGTGATGAGCCGGTAGCCAAGCGCCAGCTCCAGCTTATTCAGCATATCCCACGCCTTGCTGGGCGACAGGGCCATCATGCCGCCGGCGGCTCGCACCGAGCTTTTCTCGCCAATCAGCAGCAGCAGCAATTTGGTTCTGGCGTTAAACAATTCTTCCTCCCGCTCCAGATTGAGCCGCAGGCGAGGATGCAGGAACGCCGCTTTATTTTCTTCGTAATATTGCTGCAAACGGCTTTGCTGGTGAATGCTGAGTAAAATCCCCTCATCCGTCACCTCCACCACCGATCTCAGATGGCTCAACGCGCCAATAGCGCCCCGCAAGCCATTCTCGCCCGACCAGGCCATAATATCAGGGATTACAGCGTCGGAGAGCAAAACCGGGTGCCCGCCTTTGCCTTTGTGGGAGAGGGTGATAATCTCCCCTTCCGCCGCCAACAGGGCGCGGAGCGTGGCGGGAAGGAATAGGGGGACATTGACCGGCGAGAAAACTATCCGCTCGCATTTGCCCCGCAAAAAAGCGAGGCCGATCTTGACTGAGTCGAAAAGCTCGGGATCCTCAAATTCCTCATTGTGCAAAAACACCACTCCCCGCCCGGCCAGCTGGTATTTGACCTCGTCGGCCTCCACCCCGGTGACCACCACTATGGGAAATAGGCCCATCTGCTGAAAAGTGAACACAATGCGCCTCACTACAGTGATGCCGCCTAATCGCAGCGTGGGCTGGCTGACCTTTTTGCTGGCGGCGGCGATGAGGCCGCCGGTTTTGCCGATGAGCAATTTCAGCACGATCCTTTCTTAATCGTAAATATACCACAAAAGCGTTGAAAAAGCCATGAAAAAGCCATGTCAAGGACTGCCATGTCAAGGACTGCCGTCATGGACAGGGTCATGGACGCTCACGGGCACTCACTGACGCCTCACTGACGCGGGGCGCGGGCGCGGGCAGCGCGGGTCATCGCGGGTCATATTGTGTTGATAAAACGCTGATTCTTAGGTATACTATATCCGGAAGGCGGACGCCCCCTCTTGGAAAGGTTTCGCGTCCCGCAAATCATAAGTATACAAGGAGGATAAGCGTGATGAACTACACATTTGCCCAATACCAGGAGAGTTCCGACTACATCCGTGCCAGAATCGGGAGTTTTGCCCCCAAAGTAGCCATGGTGTTGGGTTCCGGTCTGGGCTTTATGGGCGACAAGGTGGAAAATGCCGTCGCCGTCCCCTATAAGGATATTCCCCACTTTAAAACGTCGACCGCCCCCGGGCACAAGGGGCAGCTGGTCTTAGGCTCTTTGGCTGGACAGAAGGTAGCTGTCATGCAGGGGCGGACGCACCACTATGAGGGGTACTCTTACGAGGAAGTGTCGTACGCGGCGCGGGTGCTGCGACTGCTGGGATGCGACACCATGGTGGTCACCAATGCCGCCGGCTGCGTAAACACCGCCTGGAAGGCTGGAGACCTGATGCTCATCACCGACCAGATCAAGCTCTTTATGGAATCCCCCCTCCGGGGCGAGAACCTGAGCGAGTTTGGCGTACGTTTCCCCGACGCGTCTTACCTCTATACCCCCGCTCTCCGGGATGTGGCCAAAAACGCCGCCAAGTCGCTGGGCCTGGAACTGCGGGAAGGCGTATACATGTACTGGCCTGGCCCTCAGTATGAGACCCCCGCCGAGGTTCGCCTTGCCCGCGTCCTGGGAGCCGACGCCTGCGGCATGTCCACCGCGCCCGAGGTCATCACCGCGAGCCACAGCGGGATGCGAGTGCTGGGCTTTACCCTCCTATCCAATATGGCCGCCGGTATTCTGGATCAGCCACTGAGCGAGGAGGAGGTTCTGGAGGCCGCCGCCGCGTGCAGGGACAAGTTCTCCCGGCTGGTGCTGGAGTGCCTGAAAGGCATGTAGCCTTTTCTGAATCAAGATCGCGAATCCGGATCGCGAATTTCGGTTTGAGGGCGCGATTTCTCATCATCCAACATGTCACTCTCACAGCATTCCCTCCCTTTTATTTCTCTTTTCCTCCTCCGCCTTGCGGCAAGCTTACGAAAATGTAAGACTGCCGCAAGGTTTTTCTATGGCTGGCCGCGCCGGCAAGGGACTATCATGATAGCGGGGCAGCAACTCCGCAGGGCGCCGCGGGGCGCGGGGCAGCAGCGCGGCGACGCGGCAGAGCCGCGGGCCAGCGCCGCCGCGGCGCCGCGACCCCGCAGGGCACGCGGGGCGCGGGGCAGCTAGGCGGCAACGTCCCGAGGCGGCAAGGATTCGTCGGATGAGAAAGTAGTTTGCGCCGCTCCCCATGGCGCCGCCCCTAAATAGATAGGAGGAACAGATTATGACGGTAATTTTGCAGGCGAAAAATATCGAGAAATATTACGGCAATAAAAACAACCTGACTCGCGCCCTGGCGGGGATCAGCTTCGATATTGAGGCTGGGGAATATGTGGGCGTGATGGGCGCCTCCGGCAGCGGCAAAACCACGCTGCTCAACTGCGTTTCCACCATCGACACGGTGACCGCCGGCCATATCCTGATCGGCGGCCGGGACATTACGGAAATGAGGGCGGAAACCCTGGCCGCTTTCCGGCGCAAGGCGCTGGGCTTTATCTTTCAGGATTTCAACCTGCTGGATACCCTGACCGCCTACGAGAATATCGCGCTGGCCCTGACCATCCTGAAAACGCCGCCGGGGGAAATCGACCGACGGGTGCTGGAGATGGCCGATATTCTGGGCATTGTCGGCATTTTACCACAATATCCTTACCAAATGTCGGGCGGCCAAAAGCAGCGGGTAGCCGGCGCCAGAGCCATGATCACCAATCCGACCCTGATCCTGGCCGACGAGCCTACCGGGGCCTTGGACTCCAAGTCCGCCCGGACGCTGCTGGAAAGCCTCCAGCGGTTGGTGCGGGAGAGAGGCGCCACCATTCTCATGGTGACCCACGACGCCTTTTCCGCCAGCTATTGTGACCGGATTATGTTTATCCAGGACGGCAAATTGTTTTATCAACTGGTTCGGGGCAGCGACAACCGGAAACTGTTTTTTGACAAAATAATTGAGGTAATAAGCCTGCTGGGGGGTGACAGCCATGATGTCGCCTAGCTTGGCTTTACGGAATGTCAAAAAAAGCCTGCGGGATTACGGCGTCTATTTTCTAACCCTGACCTTTGGCGTGTGCATATTTTATATTTTCAACTCCCTGGAGAGCCAGCAAATTGTGATGGAGCTGACCTCCCGGCAAGCGGCGGCGCTGCGGACGCTGGACAAGATGATGGGCATTTTCTCCGTGTTTATTTCCTGTATTCTCGGCTTCCTGATCATTTACGCCAACCGTTTTTTGATCAGGCGGCGCCAAAAAGAATTTGGTATTTACATGATTCTGGGTATGGGAAAATGGCAGATATCCCGGATTTTGGTGCTGGAAACCGTCTTGGTGGGCGCTATCTCGCTCTTTACCGGGCTGTTGCTGGGCGTGTTTTTGTCCCAGGGCATGGCGATGGTGACGGCGAAGCTGATGGGGGCGGCCATCGGCCGCCTGCGCTTTGTGTTTTCCCCGGCGGCGCTGCGCAGTACGATATTTTGCTTTGGCCTGACCTTCATTTTGGTTTTGATTTTCAATGTCGGGATGATTCAGCGCCAAAAGCTGATTGATCTGATTTACGCCGACCGCAAAAACGAGGGCTTTAAGGTGCCCCGTCTCACCCTGTCGGTGGCGCTGTTTTTGCTGTCCCTGCTCTGCTTGGGCGCCGCTTACGCCATTATGCTTCTTTTCGGGCTGCCTATGGCCAATGTGATTCTACTGGCCGCTGTCGCCCTGGGTACTGTCGGCACCTTCCTGTTTTTCTTTTCCCTGTCCGGCTTCTTTTTGAGGCTGCTACGGCAAAATAAGGGACTCTATCTGAAAAACCTGAATATGTTTGTCCTGCGGCAGATCAACAGCAAAATCAATACGGCTTACGTGTCGATGACCTTTGTTTGCCTGATGTTGTTTTTGTCTATCTGCGCCCTTTCCTCCGGCGTGGGTCTGGCCGGGGCCTTGGCCGGGGAAACGCGCCGGAACGCGCCTTTCGACGCCAGCCTCACCGTCCAGGCGCCGCCCGCCGGCATCGATCCCGCTCGCGTCGCTCTGGAAAAAGGGGTGGATCTGGACGCTTTCGCCAAGGAATACCTGACCCTGCAATATTACGACGTTGGCGTCAAGATCCCTCTCAATACCGGAGAGCACGCGGTAGAGGCGCCGATTTACTTTCTCAAGCTCTCAGACTACAACGCCCTCCTGAGCCGGCAGGGCCTCCCGCCTTTGGTTCTCGGGCCGGAGGAGTACGCCATAAGCTCCAACCTGCCCAAAGAATGGCCGGCCGCCGTGAGGGATTACATGGCCGGGGATTCCGGCTTGACCATAAACGGCGTCCAGCTGCGAACCAGCCCCGCCCGGCTGGAAGAGTCCCCTCTGGTCACCTCCGCCTATTGGGCCTTTGAGTTGACCGGGATCGCGCGGGATCAATCGCTGACGGCGGCTGATTTGCCGGTGATCAAAAGCGCGCTGCACATCAATTATCCCCAGGCCGGCGAGCCTTATGAGACCCTTTGTCTCAACGCCCTGTCCAGTCTGGAGCTGACAGCGGCTAACGGCAGCCGTCTGAACCCCAGCCTGGAGACCAAGGCCCGGGTGCTGGAGGGCAGCAACTCGACCACCACCACCGTCGCTTATCTGGCTATCTATCTGGGCATTATCTTCCTGCTGGCCTCGGCGACGGTGCTGTCTATCGCCCAGCTTTCGGAAACCAGCGACAATATCCGGCGTTATGGCCTGCTCCGGCAAATCGGCACAGACGAGAAAATGATCAATGGCGCCTTGTTTGCCCAGATCCTGATTTATTTTGGCGTACCTTTATTTTTAGCCTTGATCCATTCCCTGGTGGGACTCAAGGTCGGCAACGACCTTATCCGCCTGGTGGGCGACAAGGATATTTGGAGCAGCGGCCTTTTCGCCGCGGCGGTCATACTGCTCATCTACGGCGGCTATTTCCTGGCCACTTATTGGAGTAGTAAAAATATGCTCAAGAAAGAGTAATAACGAACGAGGGAGAGGCTTAAAAATGACGACAGAAATTTTGGCCGGCGAGCAGCGGGGACTCACCGGCAATCAATTGAAACTCATCGCCGCCGGGCTGATGGTTCTGGATCATATCCATCAAATGTTTCACGCCTACGGGGCGCCGATCTGGTTTACCTGGCTCGGCCGGCTGGTGGCGCCGATATTTCTTTTCATGAGCGCGGACGGCTTTTTTCATACCAGAAATAAGAAAAAATATATGCTGCGCCTTTATATCGGCTATCTGGCCATGGGCATTTTATCCCAGCTGATTAGCACCTTGATGCCGAATCCCTCGGAACCGCTGATGAATAATATTTTCGGGACGTTCTTTGTCGCTACGGTATATATGCTGGCTATCGATCTCTTTCGTCAGGGCTTCCGAGAGAGAAAGGCCCGCCCCGCGCTGCTGGGTCTGGCGCTGGCGCTGGCGCCGGCGCTGTTGAGCGCGGGGCAGATGGCTCTGTTCGCGTCCAACGCGATAGTTTCCTGGCCGAAATGGCTGTTTTTTCTGGCGTTTTATACGGTGCCCAGCGTAATGACCGTAGAGGGCGGCCCCACTTTGGTGCTTATGGGTGTGCTTTTCTACGTTTTTCGGCAGCGGCGCCCGCTCCAAATAGCGTCGCTGGCTCTGATGAGCGCCTGGACGCTGTGGTCAACCGTCAGCGAGCAGCTAACGGCGGCCGCTTTGGCGGGCGTCAGCGCGCCGGGGCTTTTGTCGCTGCTGCTTGACAGCAGCCCCCAGTGGCTGATGGTTTTCGCCAGCGTCCTGCTGCTACTGTACAATGGCCAGCGGGGAAAAGGCAGCAAGTATTTTTTCTACATCTTTTATCCGGCCCACATTTACGCGCTGTACATCGCCGCCTGGCTTTTACCCTAAAATAAAGGCTCGCGCCTAAAAGAGACAAGTCATTTGCCAAATTATCAGTATTACAGTACACTGGTTCTTACAGCGGCAAAAAATCCCGGATCAAGGCCAGAACCAGCAGGTGAGCCGGATAAAACACATAGAAGCCCCACTTGGCCAGTTGGCCGCCGCCGCCCTTTTGGCCCCCGTAAAATTTCAGCAGAAAAATAGGGATAAACATACCCAGCTGCGCCAGCCCAGGCAAATAATACTCGACGTTGAAAGGGTAAAGGTGAAAGATCAGGCTGGACGCCAGCACAGTAAAAAGCGGCGACAGCATCAGCAGGGTGATCAGGCAATAGGCGAAGGCCTGTTGCCTGAAGTCGCCGTAATAGTGATCAAAGACCAGTATAAAAAGAATGCCGTAATAAGACCAGTCGCCAGGCACCGACAAGAGGATCAGGCCGCCGATCACCGCCCAGCGGATCAAGGGGCTTTTGATCTCATGACGGGCCCGCAAGGCCAGCAGGCCCAGGAAAAGCGTATATATGACATTGAGCTCGGCCCAATTCTGGGCGTTGGGCAGGGCGCCGCTGTGGCAATACACAAAAGGGATATAGCTGATCGCGGCGAAAATCCCCAGCCGGGTGGCGTATCGCCCAAAATGCCTGGTCTTGCGGTAGCCCTCCGCGACAAAATAAAACATGATCGGCGCCGTCACCCGACCGATCAAACGCATGATAATACAAAGAACCGAAGTCTCCGGCAAAAATACGTACGCGACATGATCGATCAGCATGGCGACAATGGCGATGGTTTTCAACGCGGTAGCGGTCAGCATAAGGCAACTCTCCTATCTTTACGGCTTAACGTTTTGGGCGGCTTAACGCTTTGGGCGGCGGCTTGCCGCGCCGCCTACCATCATAACCGCTTTTTGGTCTCAAGGCAAGGGAAAGATCCCCCGCAGCTCTTGAAATCCCCGGCGGGAAATGCTATAATCAGCTTTGTCGCCGCGCCAATGAGACGCGCCGCGATCTATGCTACTGTAGCTCAGTTGGTAGAGCAGCTGATTCGTAATCAGCAGGTCAGGAGTTCGAGTCTCCTCAGTAGCTCCAGCGATAGTCACCCGTCAGCCTTTATATACCAAGGGCTGACGGTTTTTTTAGCCTGTCGGCCATTGTCGCCGGGAACGCCAGGCAATTGTGAAAAAAGCATATCAAAAGTCAAAGTTTTTTCTCTGCTTAGAAAAAACTTTGACTTTCTCCCGCCATTGCCCCATAGCGGGCTTGAATTACGAGGGCATCCGGCAGGTTAATCTGCCACGTTGGCTGCTGGGGGAATAATTTATTCCCTCGCGCGGGCGTCAACCGAGCAACAGATATTTTTCCGCCTGCATGGCGGCGATGGCGCCGTCCGCGGCGGCTGTCACTACCTGCCGCAGGCTTTTTCGCCGAACGTCGCCGGCGGCGAAGACCCCTGGGACGCTGGTTCGCGTATCCTCGTCGGTGAGGATATAGCCGTTTTCCATCGCCAGCTGCCCCTCAAAAAGGGCCGAGCAGGGTAGGTAGCCGATAAACCCAAAGAGGCCCAGCATCCCGTCTTCCTCATCCGCGTCAATGGCGGTCAGGATCCCTGTTTTTACGTTGCGCAATGTCAGGCCGGTGAGCAGGCCGTCGCCCCGCAGATCTTCCACCACGCTATCCCAAATAAATCCGATTTTGGGGTTGGCGAAGGCCTTGTCCTGAACGGCTTTTACCGCCCGCAACGCGTCCCGTCGGTGAATGATCGTCACCTGGCGGGCGAATTTGCTGAGATAGATCGCTTCTTCCACGGCGCTGTCGCCGCCGCCCGCCACATAGACATCAAAGCCCTCAAAAAAATTGGCGTCACAGGTGGCGCAATAGGATACGCCCTTGCCCACAAAGGCGGCCTCCCCTCGGCAGCCGATGGGGCGGGGATTGGCGCCGGTGGCTATGATGATCGTTTTCGCCCGGTATTCCGCCCGCTCGCCGACGACAATTTTGCTTTCGCCGTCCAGCTTTACCTCTTTGACTGTTTCCTTCGCCCGTTTGGCGCCAAATTTTTCTACCTGGGCCGTCAGCCTGGCGATCAGGGAGGGGCCGGACTCGCCCTCCGGCATCTGGCCGGGATAATTCTCAATCTCGCTGGTGATGGCGATTTGCCCGCCATCCCCACCCTTTTCCAAAATCAGGGTATTGAGCCGGGAACGGCCGGCGTAAAGCCCGGCGGTAAGCCCTGCCGGCCCGGCGCCCAAAATGATCAGATCGTAAATCTCACTCACGGGAACTCACCGTCTCCTTTCCGCGAACAACTTTGATTCCATTATCCTTGAAAGGCTCCCTTTTGTCAATCCAGCCAGAAAAGCCCGAGAAAACATCAAGAAACATCAAGAAACATCAAGAAAGCTCAAGAAAACTTCCTGTCAAAATATTGAATGCCCGCATTGATTTTATCAGCCGCCCGAATTATAATATGAAGCGTAACAAACGCGATCTGCTGTCGGGTTCGCTGTCGGGAGGGTTTGATCATGCCGGAATTACCGGAGGTAGAAACATTGCGCCGCAGTCTGGAGCCTTGCCTGAAAGGCCAGGTTATCGCCGGCGCGCGGATTCTCAATCCCGCGGTTTTGCTGCCGGGGCCGGAACTCTATCAGGAGTTGCTGCCCGGGCGTAGCGTGGAGGAATTGCGCCGCCGGGGAAAATATCTGATCATGTGCCTGAGCGGCGGCTGGCGGCTGACGGCGCATTTGCGCATGACCGGCCGGTTGCTTTGGTATGACGCCGCCACATCGCCGGGGCCTCATACCCATGTGATACTGGATTTTCAGCTGGGAGGGCAGCTGCATTTTCAGGATTTCCGGCGCTTCGGGCGCTGGTGGCTGACGGACGCCGCCGGCCTGGACAGTTTATCCGGTCTGGCCGCCTTGGGTCCCGAGCCTATTGACCCGAACTTTTCCGGGCGGGTGCTGCGGGCGAGGCTGGGTCTGGACGGCAAAGGTTGGGGCGGCCGCGCCCGGATCAAAAACGCCCTCCTGGATCAAAAGGTGATCGCCGGTCTGGGTAATATCTATGCCGACGAGGCGCTTTTCGCCGCCGGGATCCATCCCTTGCGGACTGTCGGCGATTTGACGGACGATGAGATAGAGCGTCTGGCCGCCGCCTGCCGTCAGGTATTGAACGATGGGATCGCCCACCGGGGCACCACCTTCAGGGACTATGTGGACGGCCAAGGGCAAAAGGGGGAGCATAAAAATTTTCTGCGGGTTTTTCAGCGGGAGGGCGAGCCTTGTTTTCAATGCGGCAGCCCAATTCGCCGTATCAATGTGGCGGGCCGGAGCTTTTTTCATTGCCCCGCCTGCCAAAAAAACGACCAGGTAACCTCATAACCCCCTCACCATAATCTCAACCGTTTATTATTTTATTTATTATTTCACAAGGCCTAAGAAAAAAATTTGTGCAAAGACGGCGAAAACAGTGTAAAATAGAATCCGAATCGGGTGTTGGGCGAGGCTCGCGCGGATTCCCGCGGGAACGCCATACAGGAGGGTGCAGCGTGCTTAGTTTTGGGGAAGATATCGGTATTGATCTGGGAACCGCCAGTGTTCTCGTATATGTAAAAAATAAAGGCATCGTCCTCAACGAGCCATCGGTCGTGGCCCTGGACACCAACAACAATCGGGTGATCTCCGTCGGCGGCGACGCTTGGGCCATGCTGGGGCGTACCCCCGGCAATATCCAGGCGATTCGGCCGATGAAGGAGGGCGTGATCGCCGATTATGAGGTAACGGAGAAAATGCTGCGCTACTTTATCGGCAAAGCCATGAACCGGCATATGTTTTTCAAGCCCCGGGTCATGGTGGGGATTCCCTCCGGCGTTACCAGCGTGGAGGAACGGGCTGTGCGGCAGGCGGCCATCGCCGCCGGCGCCAAGCAGTGCTTCCTGATTGAGGAGCCTTTGGCGGCGGCCTTGGGCGCCGGTTTGGATATCGCCGCTCCCGCCGGCTCCATGGTAGTGGATATCGGCGGCGGCACCACGGATATCGCCGTGCTCTCCCTGGGCGGGATTGTCATCAGCAAATCCGTTCGGGTAGGCGGTGACAAGCTGGACGAGTCCCTGGTGCGTTATATGCGCCGTTATCACAATATGATGATTGGGGAGCGGACGGCGGAGGAGATGAAGCAGGAAATCGGCTCCGCCTGGCCCCGGGATCGGGGCAATGTTCATGTGGAGATTCGGGGCCGGGATCTGGTCAGCGGCTTGCCGAAAAATATCAATGTGACCTGTGAGGAAGCCCATGAGGCGATGAAAGAGCAGATCGACACCATTGTGGCCGCCTCCAAAGAGGTGTTGGAGCGGACGCCGCCGGAGTTGGCCGCGGATATTATGGACAAAGGCATTGTTCTCACCGGCGGCGGCGCTTTGCTCCACGGCCTGGATATCCGGCTGATGGACGAGACCCAGCTACCGGTGCATGTGGCGGAAAACCCGGTGCAATGCGTGGCCATGGGTACCGCCAAAGCCCTGGTGAATTTGGATTTGCTGGAGTCGGCCCGCTCCTTCAAGCGGGACGGCAGGCGAAATTAAGTATGGGGTCCGGCTTGCCCGGAGGCGAGACTAAAGCTGTGTTGACGCTAAAGGCGGCGCCGGCAAGGAAAAAAAGCGCCCTCCGGATCGGCCTGGGCTTGGCCTTGCTGGCCGCCGCGACGCTGACCGCTCTGCCTCTGTGGGCCGGCGACGCGCTGCTCACTAGAGACGGGCTGGATTATCTGTTGGGGCAGCGGCTTTCGCCCCGGCAGCTGCAAGTAGAGTCCCTGCTAGCCAGGGCCGCCGCCGCCGAGACTCGGCTGCGGGCCTTACAGGATCAATTGCTGCGGCGGATTTATCTATGGCCGGGCGATACCAGGGTGGAGTACCGCTCCCCCGACGGGCAGCTCACCGCCACCGCCGCCTTGGACGTGCCGCCGCTGATTCAGGCGGGTCGTACCCTGGTGCCGCTGCGCTTTGTGGGGGAGGCCCTGGGCGCGGCTGTCAGCTGGCAGGGCGAGACCCAGCAGGTCGCCTATCTCACCGACCGCCTGCAAATTATTTTGACTATCGGGCAAAATACGGCGCTGCTCAACGGACAAGCTGTGACGATGGATGCGTCGCCGAGGATTTTGAATGGCCGCACCCTGGTGCCGGTTCGCTTTGTCAGCCAATGGTTGGGCGCCGCCGTCAATTGGGACGACCAGGCCGGGCGGGTGGAGATTCGCTATTATGACGGCCCGCCATTATTAAATCCGGCGGCGAGTCCGACGGACGACGCTTTGGGTTGACCAGCCAGGTTGATCCCGCCATTATTTGGGCTGACCCGACCATTATTTAGGTTAATCCGGCCATTATAAAGTTTTATGTCTCGCGTAGTATCAGGTTGGAGGAAGCAAATGGAACAAGCCACGCCAGAAAAAGAACACATCACGCCGCCTTCTCCGGCAGCCGAGCCGAAAGCCAATTTGTTTGATCTGCCCCCCCTGGAGCGGGTACCAAAGCAGCTGCTCTGGGAAGAACGCAAGCCCAGGCGCAAAGGCGGGCGCCGAAATCGCCCGGAGGCCTGGAAGGTTTTGCTGGCGATCCTGATCTGCCTGCTTTTTGCCATGGCCTCTTATTTTATCGGCCGGGTTTATGGCGCTTCCCTGATCCCAACAGATGAGCCGGCCTTTATCCCGCCGGTCAGCGACGGCGACGACGGGACGGACGCCGCCCCCGCCTACACTTGGCCGAAAATATTGACGGTTTTGGTGATGGGCACCGACCAGCGGACAAAAAATGAGCTAGCCAGGGCGGACGTGATTATCCTGGCGGCGCTGAATTTAGAGACCAAAAAAATCGATCTGCTCTCGATCCCCAGGGATACCCGCGCGATCATCGCCGACCTGGACAAAACTCAAAAGATCAACCACGCCCACGCCACCGGCGGCCCGGAGCGCATGGTCAAGACCGTGGAGCGGCTGCTGGGCGTAAATGTTCATTATTACATGGAAACCAACTTTCAGGGCTTTGCCCGCTGCGTGGATATTATCGGCGGCATTGACTACAATGTGGAGCGGCGGATGGAGCTGCTGGAGGAAGGGATCAATCTCTGGCCCGGCCAGCAAAAGCTGGACGGCTACAAAGCCTTGCAATACGTGCGCTGGCGGGGAGAGCCGACGGCGGATATCGGCCGGGTGGGCCGGCAGCAAAAATTCCTGAAAGCCGCTCTGGAACAGGCTATCAACCTGGGCACGCTGCCCAAGCTGCCCAGTCTGCTGGGCGCGTTGCGGGACAATATTCTGACCGACATGACCACCGAGCAAATGCTCAACCTGGCCTACCAATTCGCCGACGTAAAGCAAATAAGCCTCGCCTCCGCCCCCTTGCCGGGTGAGGGCAAAACCATCAGCGGCATCTCCTATTGGGTAATGGACGAGGGCGCGACCCAGGCGCTGCTGCAAGGCATATTCGCCCCGCCGTCGGAGACGG
>JAISDE010000202.1 GCA_031265035.1 Peptococcaceae bacterium
GCGGCGGCGGCGCCGGCCAGCGCCTCCATTTCCGCCCCGGTGCGACCTGTCACCCGGACAGAGCAGGCGGCCTCTATCTCATGATTTTCCTCGTCGATAGAAAATTCCACACCGCAATAATTCAAAAGCAAGGGATGGCATAAGGGGATCATTTCCCAGGCCCGCTTGGCCGCCATGATCCCGGCGATTCTGGCCACGCCCAGCACATCCCCCTTGGCCGCGTTGCCTGAGACGATCAAAGCCAGCGTCGCCGGTCGCATCCGAACGCGGCCCTTGGCCACGGCGGCGCGGCCGGTTTCGCTTTTGTCCGTCACGTCCACCATAATGGCCCGTCCGTCGCTGTCAAAATGGTTTAACTCGCTCATTTTTACCCGCCTTTTATTTGCCTTTTCGGCGCCTTTACGGCTTACCTTTTATTCGCTTTTCGCTTACCTTTTATTCGCTTTTTCAGCTTAATTTTTATTTGCCCTTTTCGGTTTGACTTTTATTCGCGTTTTCCCGCGTATCTTTCCGACGAATCCGCCGCCGCCGGCTTGAATATCGGCGGCAATTGTAGTAGGATATAGACGGGCGATTGGCAATAAAATCATATCACGGTTTTTGCCTGATCGCAATTCCCCATTAAAAAAGGTAAAAAGGAGGGTTTGCTATGCCTGCCGATATACCTCATCCCGCTGATAACCGCGCCGGCGCTTTGATTCTGGCTTGCGGCGGCAAACAGCGTCGGGAATCCTCTCCCACGCGGGAAATAGGCACTCTTTCCGCCGTAAAACGTTTGCTGCTGACCTTCAGGCTGTTCGAGGCGGCGCCAATTGTTTTGGTCGCGGGCGCCTACGGTGGCAACCTGCAAAAACACGCGGCCCACGCGGGCGCGGTATTTTTGCAATTGACTGATCCGGACGCCAAAATGTTTGAGGGGGTCAAGCTCGGCCTGGACTATCTGCGCCAGAGATGCCAGCAGGTGTTGGTCACGACGGCGGATATTCCCCTATTTTCCCCGGAAACGCTCAAGACCCTGACGGGCAGCGGCCACAAGCTGGCTTGCCCCGCCTTTGGCGGCAAGGCCGGTCATCCCTGGCTGATCCATCGGGAATTGCTCGCCGGGATCTTGAGTTATCAAGGCCCGGGCGGCCTGAGCGCCGCCATAGAGCGCTGCGGCCTGTCCATGGCTTTGGTGCCGGTCACGGATCCCGGCATCCTGCTGGAGGTCGAGCAGGAAGACGAGGCGGAAGAAATCGCCGCCCGCGAAAGCATCCGACAGATACGGCCCGATATCAAGCTTTGCTTGGCGAAGGATGATGTCTTTTTTGGGCCAGGCACCTGCCAGCTGCTGGAATTAATCGAAAGTAAAGGCTCGGTGCGGCTGGCCTGCCAGCAAATGAACATGTCTTACAGCAAAAGCTGGAAGCTGCTGGCAACGGTGGAAAACACTTTAGGCTTTACTGTGGTCGACCGGCGGCAGGGCGGGCGGGCCGGCGGCGAGACCCGTTTGACTGACCGGGGCAGGGATTTGCTGCAACGTTACCAAAAATTTGAGTCGGCGGGCCAGTCCGCGATAAAAAAGCTTTTTTCGGAATATTTTTAAGCCGCTGCCCAGCCGCCCGCGCTGTGGTACTGAACCCGCCGTATCTGACGGGAAAAGAGCCGGCGCTTGGTAAAGTTTTAGCTGACACACACTGCTAGGGCTGACCGCAGTCGTATTTCTCGCCCCGCAGCATTTCCAGGCCATGCTCAAAGGCCGGTAAGACCGATGCCAGATTTTCCCTGATCGCTTTGGGGCTGCCCGGCAGGTTGACGATCAGGGTTTGGCCCCGGATCCCCGCCGCCCCTCGGGAAAGCATCGCCCTTGGTGTCACCCGCAGGCTTTCCCACCGCATCGCTTCAGGTATGCCAGGCACCGGGCGCTGGCACACCGCCGCCGTGGCTTCCGGCGTCACATCCCGGGGGGAAAATCCGGTGCCGCCGGTAGTCAAGGCCAGGGCTATGTCCAGATCGTCGGCGCAATGGATCAATTCCCTCTCGATTCGTTCCCGCTCATCGGGAATAATGCTGTGGTAGATCACCTGATAGCCGGCTTTTGTCAACATTTCGCGGATCAGGGGGCCGCCGGTATCCTCCCGCTCTCCCGCGGCACCTTTATCGCTCACTGTAATAACCGCCGCTGTAAACATGGCTCACCTCCGTTTTCAGGATAACGCGCTGGCAGGTAGTTTTGGCTGGGCTTGTTTTCTCCCAACCCTTCCGCTCATATTTTACTATAGTCGGGCGCGAAAAAAAAGCGGCAAACGCGGCAAAAAAGGAAGGGAGGCCTAATTATTGTGAAAGAAAACCAACCCTTGTCCGGCTTGGACAGCGCCGTCACAAGTGACGGGGCCGTTGCCGTCGCCCGTTTGCGTCAATATATCGACCAAAGCGAGCGTCTGGTTTTTTTCGGCGGCGCCGGCGTTTCCACAGAGAGCGGCATCCCTGACTTTCGCAGCCCCGACGGCTTGTATCGGCAAAAATACGCCTATCCGCCGGAGGAAATACTCAGCCGAAGCTTTTTTAATCGGCGGCCGGAATTGTTTTTCGACTTCTACCGGGATAAAATCCTTCATTTGGACGCCAAACCCAACGCCGCCCATGAGAAATTGGCGGAGCTGGAAAAAGCGGGCCGGCTGACGGCGGTGATTACGCAAAATATTGACGGCCTGCACCAGGCGGCCGGCGCCCAAAACGTGCTGGAGCTACACGGCTCCGTACAGAGAAATTATTGCGTCTCCTGCCACAGGTTTTATGACGCGGCGGCTATAGCGGCCAGCGCCGGCGTACCTCGCTGCGCTTGCGGCGGTATTATCAAGCCTGACGTGGTGCTGTATGAGGAAGCGCTGGACGACGAAACAATGTGGCAGGCCCAAAAACATATCCAGGCGGCGGATTTGCTGATCGTCGGCGGCACCTCCCTTTCTGTCTATCCCGCCGCCGGCCTGATCCGCTTTTTTAACCGCGGGCCGCTGGTCTTGATCAACAAGAGCGAGACGGCCTATGACCAAAAGGCGGATCTGCTGATCAATGACGGCATCGCCAAGGTTTTGAGCCAGATTGAGGTAAAGCCGCTCATTTCAGGCGGCGCAGCCGCGGCCGGTGTGAGGCAAGCGGGGGCGGGGCAGGCAGCAGACGATCCTCCGGGCAAATAGCCGCCGGCTGACCCAGATCATCCTTCACCGCCCGAATAACCCGGCGGCACTCGCGCCGCAGTCTGGCGTACACCGCCCCGTCGTCAAAAACTTCCCAAGCGCCGGACGCCTTTTCGGCGGCGGCCAGACAGGCGTTTACCGCCCCAATCACCCTGCCGCTGGCATAAGTGTAAAAATCGGCGCGGTAATCCTGTAAAAAATCCAACAGCGGCCCGGCTGGCGGCTCACCCGGCTGACCGTAAGTCTCCAGGGCTGTCAGCAGGCTATCCAATAAATCGTTATAAAACCGCTGCTTCTCATCATAGCCGGCCAGCAACAGCTCATGCTGGCGCTCCGCCCTGGCGGCGGCCCCGGCCAACACCGCCGCCGCCAGCAGAAACAACCCGCTCAGAGCCATCCAACGAGTCGCCGGTGGCAGCTGGTACAGCGAGCGGGCCAAAACACCGGCCAGCCCACCCAGGCATATGCCTCCGAGCAGGAGCAAGAGCAAGGCCGGCCAACGATTGGCGATTTTTTGCCCGGCCTCCCGCCCTGAAAAATGGCCCGCGAGAAAATGCCCCGCCGGCTTTCCCGCCCAGGCGGCCGTATTTTGTGTCATACTCATAATATCGCGCCTCCCATCAACTTATACTTCTATCATACAAGATGAGGTGTGCGATTGTTCGCACAGTAACACGACAGTGATGAATTTTTGATCAATATAGTGATAATAGTGATAAATTTTTGATCAATATTTGGAAACTCAACTTTGGGAGGGACGATCAATGGGTATGTGGAAAAATTCTTATGCCGTAGGCAACGCGCTGATTGACAGTCAACATATGGAATTATTCCGAATGGCGGATGAGCTTGTGGCGACTGTGCGCCGCCAGGACGCGAACAGCCCGGAGGCTTGCGCCCGGGCGGTGACCTTCCTGAAAGACTATGTGGTAAAGCATTTCGCCGATGAGGAAGCCTTGCAGGCCGCTTTAGGCTACTCCGGCCTGGAACGCCACCGGCAGCTGCACCGGGAATTTGTCACCACGGTTTTGGAATATGAGAAAAGCCTGAGCGAAAGCAATTTCGCGCCCAAAATCATGCAGCAATTCGCGGGCAAACTGATTGGCTGGCTGATCTATCATGTAGTGGGCGAGGATGGCAAAATCACCGGGATGGTCGCCGCGGCGCCGCCCATCCAAATCCAGGATCAAGGTCAGGATCAATCAGCGCCGGGACAGCTGATCACCTATTTCGCCGACAGCGCCTGCGAGATTTTGGGCCAGATGCTGGACATCGCCGTCCAGACCGCGCCGGAGACACCGCCGCCGGTCAGCGGTAAAAATGATATCAGCATCGACGTCGGCCTCAGCGGGGATTATCCGGGCAACGCTGAATTTGTCTTCCCGCTGGTCACGGCGTCGCGCATTGTGCAAAGCATGACGGCGGTGGACACCGCCGATTTTGGTGAGATGGTGGAATCGGCCCTGCGGGAGATCGCCAATATTATCAGTGGCAACGCCGCCTCCAAGCTAGCGGAGACCGGCTGCGCCTGCGACATCACGACACCCAACCTGTATCGGGGACAGCGCCCCATTCGCGGCAGCGGCAAAATCGTGAGATGCGACCTAGGCGCGCTGGTCGTTTCCCTGGTGAGCGCTGATTAGCCGAGGGGAGTCACCTAATATAATTAGCCGCCTCATAAATGCCATATTTTACCGCCGACAGCTTTGCGCAGCCGGTTCAGCACCGCTACGCCGCGCCCTCTGGGGTTGCACCCCTCGATAAAAATTTGCGCCGCCCCTGCCCGATCGCAGGCCCGCAAGGCTTCATAAAGAAGCGCCGCCATTTCGGCGGGCCGGTCGCGACGGCCCAGCCTCAGGCAATAATGGCCCGCCTTTTTTGCCGTTGCCGACGCCGCGTCGCCGAGCAATAGCCAGGTCTCTTGACTGAGCAAAAAAGCGGTCTTGGGCAAGGAGCCTGGGGGCGACGCCAAAAGTCGGGCGGCGGCGGCGGCGATGGCGGCAGGCTCACCCAGCAGCAGTGTCGCCGGCGCTAGCGGGGCATAGTGCCGGTATTTCATGCCCGGCGCTTTGGGTGGCGCGGCGGACGAAGCGGCCCCGGGGCCAGGGCCGACGGTCGCCTCGTCCGCCTCGCCGCCCACCGGGCCAAGGAGCCGGCGCAACTCTCTCAGCGTGACGGCGCCCGGCCGCAGCACCGCCGGCGGCGTCACCGACAAATCCAAAATAGTGGATTCCAGCCCTACGGCGCACGGCCCGCCGTCTAAAATCACATCAATTCTGCCGTCCATATCCTCCAGCACATGCAAAGCCCGGGTAGGGCTGGGCCGACCGCTGAGATTGGCGCTGGGGGCGGCGACGGGCACCCCGGCCGCCCCGATCAGCGCCTGGGCGACAGGATCGGCGGGAACCCGAATCGCCACCGTATCCAGGCCGGCGGTAACTATGGAGGGGATACGCGGCGCCGCCGGCAGCACCATGGTCAGAGGGCCGGGCCAAAATTTCTCCGCCGCTTTCTGGGCCCGGCTGTCCCAATGCCTGGTCAGGGCCTTAGCCGCCGCCAGAGATATCACATGCAGGATCAGCGGATTGTCCGCCGGCCTGCCTTTCGCCGCGTAGATGCCGGCGACGGCTTTCTCATCCAGGCCATTGGCGCCCAAGCCATAAACTGTCTCGGTCGGGAAAGCCACCAAACCGCCGTCTCTCAGGACGCGGCCCGCTTCCTCTACACGGGGATCCTCCGGCGCCAAAATTCGCCAAAGCCGGGTTTTTTTTTGTCTCGCTCCGTCCGCAGCCAACATCGCCCACTCCAAATCAAACTCAAAAATAAAAGCTTTTACGCCGGCGGCCCAGGCTTTTTGCCAACCACCACCCGATCCCGACCGCCCAGATCCCGCAAAATCTCCGCGGCGGCAAAGCCGGCGCCAGCCAATAGCCCGCTCACCGCCGGCCCTTGCCGCCAGCCGATTTCCAGCAGACACCAGCCGCCGGGCGCCAAGCGACGGCAAGCCTCCGGCAATATTTCCCGATAACAGCGTAAACCGTCGTCGCCGCCCCAAAGGGCCGTTGGGGGCTCCCAGGCGACTTCCACCGGCAGCTCAGCCATTTCCGCTGTGGAAATATAGGGCGGATTGGAGAAAATCAAATCAAAAATCAAATCCGCCGGCACCGGCTCAAACCAGGCGCCGATGAGCGGCGTCACCCGCTTTTCCACCGCCGCCAGCCGCAGATTTTCCTCGGTCAGGGCGACGGCCAGGGGATCGATATCCACCGCCCAACCGGCCAATAATGGCCGGGCTGCCGCCGCCGCCCCGATCACCGCCCCGCTACCGCAGCCTAATTCCAGCGCCCGGGCCGGCCGGTGAGAGGGCAGGCGCTCCAAAACCGCCGCCAGCAGAATTTCCGTATCCTGCCGGGGAATCAAGACGCCTGGCGTCACCCGCCATTCCCGCTCGGCAAAATATTGCCGGCCGGTAAGGTAAGCCATCGGCTTCCCCGCCCGCCGGCCCTCGACAACCCCCGCGTACTGAGCCAGTACCGGCGGCGGCAAAGCCTGATCAAAATCCAAAAGCAGCGCCAGCCCTTCTTTGCCCCAACAAAAAGAAAGCAACTCCCTGGCCTCCCGCCCGGCCGCCTCGCCGTCCCAGCCCGCTTTTTTCAGTATCCGGCAAGCCTGGGCATAGGCCCCTCGCCCGGTCTGCCCTTGCCGGCGCTCAGTCATCCTTCCGTCATCTTTCAATCATCTTTCCGTCATCTTCCCGTCATCCTTCAGTCATCCCGCGGGTTTTTCAGCTGCTCCGCCTGATCCGCGTTGGTCAGGGCCTCGATAAACTCGTCCAGCTCGCCCAATAAAATCGCTTCCAACCGATAAGATGTCAGGCCAATCCGGTGATCCGTCACCCGCCCCTGGGGGAAATTATAGGTGCGAATCCGCTCGCTGCGGTCGCCGGAGCCTACCAAGCCCCGGCGAGCGCTGGCCTGCTGGCCATGCTGCTCCCGGGTCGCCTTTTCCAGCAGCCGGGAGCGCAATACCTTCATAGCCTTGTCCTTATTCTTAATTTGCGACTTCTCGTCCTGGCAGGACACCACCAGCCCCGTGGGAATATGGGTCAGGCGAATGGCGGATTTGGTCGTATTGACCGACTGCCCCCCCGGCCCGCTGGAGCAGAAAATATCCACCCGCACATCGGCGGGATTGATCTCCGCGTCCACTTCCTCCGCCTCCGGCAAAACCGCCACTGTAGCGGCCGATGTATGGATGCGGCCGCTGGACTCCGTTTCCGGCAC
>JAISDE010000245.1 GCA_031265035.1 Peptococcaceae bacterium
TGCGCCATCTATAACGATCCTTCACAGGAAAGTCCGTTTGCGTACTTCTAGTCAGAAAGGTAGTACATGACCGATGACTTGTCTCAACCCTCGTCGTACATCACAAACCGAACAATGTGTGCCGAATTGAGCCGGCTGCATTGTCGTCTGCTCATACGTGTGGACGACGAGAACCGTCGCGAGTTCTACCTGAAAGAAAGCGCGGAAGTAACCGGACATCGCGGCAATTGGAGTGGCAGATGGAGGAAATTTTGCGTGATACTATTTTGATACTAAAAAACTTCTTGCCTCAAATAGCAGAGGGAATAGAGATAATAGAAACGAAATAGAATAACATTATCTAAACAAACAAGTTTAATATCCATATGAACTTGGCGAATGGGAGTAATGATATGACTAACTTTACAGGCTTTTCGCGGGCGACCATCGACTTTATGTGGAATCTGCGTTTTAACAATAATAAACCGTGGTTTGAGGAGCATAAAGCCGAATTTACGGAAGTGTTCCAAGCTCCGATGAAAGCGTTGGGGCGGGAAGTTTTCGAGCGTATTGAGGCCGACTTAGGAGGGCGAGGCTTTATTCATAAGGTCTCGCGGGTTTACAAGGACGCTAGGCGCGTCAAAGACGGCGAGCCGTATCGTTGCAACCTTTGGTTCTCGATTGAGCGCCCTGTGCCTGAGGGCGTAGAGTGGACTTCTACGCCTGTTTTTTGGTTTGAGCTCTCCCCGGACAACTGGAGTTACGGCTTGGGGTACTATTCCGCCCGCGCCGAAACGATGGCGAAACTGCGGGCGAGGATTGACAAAAACCCGAAAGCGTTTGAGAAACTCATCGCGCCGCTTGAAAAGCAGAATGAATTTGTCCTCGAAGGCGCGGAATACGTCCGGAAAAAAGAGGCGCCGACAGAAAAAACGGCGGTTTGGTACAACAAAAAGTCTTTCTCGTTAATCCACGATCAACAGCACGGAAACGAACTGTTCTCGGCGGATTTGGCAGACCGAATTGTGAAAGGTTACGCTTTCTTAATGCCGTTTTACGACTATTTCATAACGCTGGATTCAGACCCGTCGTCGATTAAGTAGAGTTTATGACCAACAAACTCAGATGTTTCGGGCACATCCCGCTACGGAGGTTTTTTGATGGATATCAACCAATTCGCCGCATATAAAAATATCGTGATCCAGTGTCACGATATCCCGGACGCCGACACTATCGGCGCCGGCTTCGCGTTGCGGCGCTTTCTGCTCTCCCGCGGCGCTGACGCGGCCTTAGTTTATGGCGGGCGCGCGGAAATCACAAAGCCGAATCTCGTCATGCTGCTGCAGGCGCTGGATATTGACATCCGGCATGTACAGGCGCTGCCGCCGGAGACGGATCTGCTCATTACGGTGGATTGCCAGCGGGGCGCCGGCAACACGCAAAATTTCGATCTGCCGGACAGCGCCGCGATTTTCGTCATCGACCACCACCGCGCGGAAATCCCGGAGGGGAAGCATACGCTGATTCGCCCGGAGCTGGGCAGTTGCGCCACGCTTATGTGGATCCTGCTGGAGGCCGCCGGCTTTGCCGTCAGCGAAGATCACCCCGCCCGGGACGCGCTCTACTACGGCCTGTTCACCGATACGGGCGGCCTGGCCGAGACCCGTCACCCCTTGGATCGGGATCTGGCGGATATCCCCCACGACGGCGCCCTCATACGCAAGTTGAGCAATTCCGCCATCACGCTGACTGAACTGTCCACAATCGGCGAGGCGCTAAAGGAACGGGAGATTATAGACAATATCGGCCTTTTTCGCGCGGAACCCTGCGATCCCAATCTGCTGGGTTTCGCCAGCGATATCGCCAAGCAAGTCGCCGGCATCGACTGCTGTGTCGTATACTGCGGCGTAGGCGCGGGACTCAAGCTGTCCATACGCAGCTGCGCGCGGGAGATCATGGCGGACGAGTTCGCGGCGTTCCTCTGCCGGGACGCGGGCGCCGGCGGCGGCAATATAGAGAAGGCTGGCGGCTTTATGGGCCTGGCCAAAATCGCCGGGCGGACGGAGGGCAAAATTTCGCCCGAGGAATATCTCGCCGGGCGAGTTCGGGATTATTTGGCCAATTACGATCATATCTACGCCGAGGGGCACGACGTCAGTTTCGCCGAGCTGCCGCTGTACAGAAAACTCCCGCGCCCTGTCGGCTTCGTCAGGAGCGTCGATATATTCCCCGCCGGCGCCAAGATTACCATCCGCACGCTGGAGGGCGATGTGGACGCGGTCTCGGGCGAGGACATCTACCTCATGATCGGCATACTGGGGGAGGTGTACCCCATCCTGCGGGAGAAGTTCGCCAATGGCTACGACATCATGGCGGCGCCCTACTCCGAGCCATTGGAGTACGTCCCGGCGGCGATAGACCGCGGGACGGGCGAGCGGCGGCTGCTGCTGCGGGACGCGCGGGCCTGTATGCCCCGGGGCGAGAAGCTGGTTCGCGCGAAGCGGTTAGACAAGGATACCAAGGTGTTTACCTATTGGGATCCGGAGCGCTATTTCCACGGCGAGCGAGGCGACTACCTGGTGGCCGGCGATGGTGATTTCAACGATTGCTACATCGTCCGCCAGGACATTTTTCACAAAAGCTACGAGCGCCTTGTGTCAGCTAAAACTTGTTAACCCATTGTCAGCACATGGTCGCACAGGCCATCCATAAAATCCAGGTCATGAAAAATACCAATCATGGAGGTGCCCTCCCGGCTTAATTTGAGCAGCAGCTCTCTGACCAGCCCCTTGGCGCCAGCGTCCAGGGACGCGGTAGGCTCGTCCAGCAGCAAGAGTCGGGGCCGTTTCACCATCGCCTTGGCCAGATTCAGGCGCAACTTTTCCCCGCCGGAAAACATATAGGGATAAATATCCCACAATTCAGCCGGCAGGCGGAAATAGGCCAGCATTTCCGCCGCGGCTTCCCGCGCCTGTCCGGGCGGGAGTCCCCCCTCCGCGGCGGAATTCTCCACAATGGCTCGGGCGGTTATTCTGGGCAGCGCCGTCAGGAACTGCGACACGTAACCAATCTCTTTTTGGCGTACAGCTAAAATCTCCCGCTCCGACGCCCTGGCCAGGTCAATACAGCCAAACAGCCGGGAGCGATAGACGATCTCTCCCTGATCCGGGATATAGGTCTGATAAACGCAGCGCAAAACCGTGGACTTGCCGGAGCCGGAGGGGCCGACAATCCCCATAAACTCTTTTTCCCGCAGGCGAAAGCTGATATCGCCGCAACTTTTTATCGTTCTTTCCGGCTGATAAATATGAAAGGTTTTGCTTAAATTATTTACGGCCAAAATCCCGTCAGCGCCTAAAATCCCGCCCGCGGTCAACATACCGTCTACGGTCAACATCCCGTCTACGGTCATGGCTGCAGCGCTTTATTCAGGTCGATGATGCCCTGATACTCCTCCGGCGTACATACCAAATAGCGGCCGGGATCGCCGTGGAATTCCTCGAAGTACTCGTCGTTCTCATAGGCCAGCATAAACTCTTTGACCTTTCTTTTCAACTCATCATCCAGTTCGGAGCGGATCGTCCAGGGGGAGCCGGGAATAGGATCCGAGGTATGGATAATTTTGACGGTATCAACACTGATATTGCCCTCTTTCACCTCCCCGTCAAAGGTCATGGAGGCCGCCGGCACCAAATCGACGTCGCCATTGGCCACAGCCTGCAGCCCGGCCTTTTGCGCGCCGGAGAAGGAGACCGAGGAAAAAAACGCGCCGTTGATATGCAGGTTATCCATAGTCAGACTGTCGTTGGGAAAGGCTTTCATGATCTCATAGGAGGGTACCAAATTGCCGGAGGTGGAGTTCGGATCCGCGAAGGCCATGACCTTGCCTTTAATGTCCTGTATGGTTTGGATCGAGTCGTCCTTGGCGTTGGCCACCAGATAAGACACATATGTCGAGTTGGCCTTGTCGCCGTCTTTGGCGTACACCGCTATGGGTTCCACCGCCACCCTTTCCAGCGCCTGGGCGTAAGTCAGCGGGCCAAAGAGCGCCATGTCCGCTTTGCTTGATCGCATGGCCTCCACAGTGCCGTTAAAATCGGTCGCGTTTACCTCCACCACGGTCATGCCAATAGCGGCGCCTAACGCGTCCGCCAGCTGGCTCCTGGCTTCCTTGTATTGATCCGCCGCCTCGCTGGGCAGATAGCACAGCACAAATTCTTTCTTTTCCGCCGCGGCGCCCGCCGCCGGATCGGCACCGCAGCCGCCCAGCAAGGTAAGGGTAAGCATGGTGAGCAGCGCCAGCAATATAGCCGGCATTCCCGTTTGCCGCCTTCTCGGTGTTTTCTCCATTTCTTTCATTCGCCTCATTTCTTTCATTTTTGATTTGTACCACTTTCTGTCTTGCCTTCTGTCTCGCTTTCCGTCTTGCCTTTTGTCCCGTTTTTTGCCCCGCTTTCCGCCCCGCTCGCTATCCCGCTTTCTCGCACCGCAAGACTCGGCGGCCGTCGGTGAAGACATCCGTGATCCAAGGCCATTCCCCCGCCTGGATGATGAGGATATCGGCCTTTTTTCCCGGGGTGACGCTCCCATATTGCCCGTCTATCCCCACCGCCCTGGCCGGGTTGAGCGAAACCAGGCGGAAGCAATCCGGCAGGGGCAGACGATTCCTTTGATGCAAAAGAAATACGCCGCACAGCAGACCGGCCGGGTAATAATCCGAGCAAAGGACGCTGCCCGCCCCGGCTAAAATGGCCTGTTCCGCGGACAAATTGCCGCTGTGGGAGCCGCCCAGCAGGATATTCGGCGCTCCCAGCACGGTTTGCACATCCCGGGCCGCCGCGTACCGCGCGACCTCCAGGGTGATGGGAAACTCACTGACCCGAATCCCCATCTCTACGAGGAAATCAATTTTCGCCGTGGTATCGTCGTCGTGGGAGGCCACCGGGATTCGGCGGCGCTGGGCGAGCCGGATTAAATATCCCACCCGCTCCGGGGACAGCATGGCCTTGCCGCTCTGGCGGCCCAGCCATTTCTCATATTCCGCCTCGGACTCCAGCTCCATATAGCCCATGGTGGATTCCTTATAAATCGCCAAATCCCGGTACTGGCCCTGGCCCGGCGTATGGTCCATAAATGAGATTTCGTCTACCCAGCCCTTTTCCAGCCAATCGGCGACAGTATTCAGGCAATCAGGGTTATCCAACTCTACCCGCACATGGAGGCGATGGCGGATCAGGCCCTTGTCCCCGCGTTTTTCCTCGATATAGGACGCTATCCGCGAAACCAGTTCCAGCGATCTGACCGCCTTTATTTTTTGCGTCGCGCCATTGAGCAGGGACAGTGAATGATAAGCGGTGGTGATCCCCTGCCCGGCCAGTACCCGCTCCAGTTGCCGAAAGGCCAGCCCCAAATCCATGACGCTGGTGGCCCGAGGCTGAATAATCTGCTCGCAGTAATCCGTGTGAATGTCGATCAATCCCGGCGCTATATAGCCGCCCCTAGCGTCGATCAATTCCGTCCCGGGCGGGGCGGCGCCCGCGGGCGCTATATCCTGGATGACACCGCCGTCCAGCAGCGCGACAGCCCCCTCAATAACCCGATCCTCGCCCACAATCTTACCGTTGATCAGCCCAATCATGTTTTCCTCCCTCAATCATGTTTTCCACCGTCAATCCTGTCTTCCACCATCAATCTTGCTTTCCGCCATCAATCTTTCCGCCATCAATCTTGTTTTCCGCCCCGGCAGCGCGCGTCTAATCCCGTAAGTTTATTACAGCAGCGAGTACACCAGCTGTTGCGTGTAAAAATGCCGGGGGTTTTCCAGAATCTGATCGGTCAGGCCCCTCTCGATCACCTCCCCATCCAGCATTACCAATGTTCTGTCGGCCAAAAGCCTGATCACCGCCAAATCGTGGGAGACCAAAATAGCGGCGATGCCCGCTTCCCGGATAATCTTTTTGATCACGTCCAGCACCTTCGCCTGCACGGACAGGTCAAGACCTGTGGTCACCTCGTCCAGGAGCAGTATGCCGGGCCGATTAGCTATAGCTTTCGCTATCTGCACCCGCTGCTGCATCCCGCCGCTGAAAGAGGCGGGCGTTTCCTTCCCGCGGTAAGCGGGTATCTCCACGATCTCCAGCAACTCATACACCCGTTGTTTGAGCCGGGCCACATTTTTGCAATTGGCGGCGATCAGGTTCTCCGCTATGTTGGCGGCGACGGAATAATCCATTTTCAGTCCTGCCAGCGGGTTTTGGTATACCATACCCATACTTTCGCGGCGGATCTGTTTGCGCGCCTGGCGGCTCAATAAAAAAGCGTTTTCCGGCCGGCCCAGGAGCCGGAGAGTACCCGCTCGGGGACTCTCGTCAAAATAAAGGCATCGCGCGAGGGTGCTTTTGCCTGAGCCGGACTCTCCCACAATGCCCAGCACCTCGCCGGGGAAAAGTGACAGGGAGACACCCCTCAGCGCCCAGATGGCGCCGCAGCGGGGACAGCGGTTTTTTTCCAGGCCGACGCCGCCAGCGCGCTCGGGATCGCCCCCGCGCTCGGGAGCACCCCCGCGCCCAGGAGCACCCCCGCGCCCAGGAGCGCCCCCTCGCCCAGGATCACCTTTGCGCTCGGGCTCGCCCCCGCGCAGGGGATCGCCTCCGCGCAGGGGATCGCCCCCGCGCCCAGGATCGCCTTCGCACTCGGGACAGCCCTGGCCGTAATACATGGTCAGGCCGCTCAATGACAATACAGGCTCATCCGGCTCGACCAAATACTCTTGCCCCTGTTGGGGGTTATACAATGACAATACAGGCTCATCCGGCACCCCGGCGCCTCCCCTCACAGTAGCCGCTGTCGGAACACTGATAATATTTCTCGCCCGTCCGCTCATCGTAGATCTCGTCCAAAAAAACATCCCGCGCCCCGCATTTCCCGCAAGCGTGGCCGGCAAAGGACTCCACCTGAAAAGGCACGTCATCGAAAGACAGGGCCTCCACCTTGGTATACGGCGGGATAGCGTAGATTTTTTTCTCCCGCCCGGCGCCAAACAAATACAGGCACTGGGCCATATTGAGCTTAGGCACGTCATAGCGGGGAATCGGCGAGGGGCTAGCCACATACCGATCATGAACCATGACGGGATAACCGGCCGCCGCCGTGATCTCGTTAAACTGGATCAAATCCTCAAACAGCCTGAGCCAGATCAGGTTGTAATCCTTTTCCCCGTGCATCCGCCGGGAAACCAGGTCGCTGCCCTCCACCAGCCGCAGCGGCTCCGGCTCCGGCACCTGCAAAACCAGGATTTGGTCGCCCCGCAGGGGAATCTCGGGAATCCGGTGCCGGGTCTGAATCACCGTGGCCGCCTCGCTGTCGGTGGTGACGCCCACCGCCGCGCATTCCTTGATCAGGCGCTTGATGCTGACGGCGTTGACACTGTCGTCACTGCCCTGGTCGATGACCTTCAAAATATCCGACGGCAGCAAAATAGACAGCGTAATTTGCAGGCCGCCCGTGCCCCAGCCTCTCCCGATGGGCAGTTCTCGGGAGCCAAAGGGCACCTGATAACCGGGTATCGCGACGGCCTTCAAAATACTTCTTCTGATCTCTTTTTTGGCGCCCTCGTCCAAATAGGCGAAATTATAATCGCGATTCACGGCGCTGGCCTCCTTTCCTCGCGGCGCATACCCTCCCGCACCCGATCCAATTTCGATTGAAAAGTGACATAATGAGGCAGCTTCAAGTGGGATACAAACCCGTTCATCTCCAAGGTATCGCCGCTGAGCAGGACGAACTCGCTGTCGTGGCAGGGCGCGTCGCCGGGCATGTCCAGCGTGCAGTCCAAAATGCTCATGGCGATCGCCTTGGTCTCATTGCGACCGAAAGAGATGCCATAGCCCGCCGCCACCCGGAGCTCCTTTTCCCGCTCCGGACTCTGGCCAGCCGCCTCCCTGGGCAGGAAGCAATCCACCTCCGTCAGCAATATTTCCCCCGCGTACCACGTATCCCGCCGCTCCGGCGGATAATCGATCAGCAGCTCCACATAACCGCAGCGCAACTCTCCCACATTGGGATGAAAAACCGTATGCCCCCGCAAAAAGCTGTAGGCCATAGCGATTATAAAGCCCGCCTCGCCTCTGGCCAGCGCTTGCAGGCGCGCGCTTCTGGGGCAGGGAAAAAGCAGGGGGCGTTTCGTGATGTCAAAATAATCCCCCTCCGGGTCGGGCGACGCCCGCATCAGCCCTTGCTCCCGCAAAATATCCACTACCCTTGGGAAAATCGCCGGCCCGCCGGGGTCGACGTCCTCACCCAGCCATTTTTCCAGCGATCTGGCGCCGGGGGCGTCCTCCTGAATGAGGCGATGGGTATAATCGTAGGTGGGGCCAAGCCATTGCCCGCCGGGAATATCCTTAAAAACGGCGGATACGCGGCGGAGTACCCGCATATTATCCAGCGAAAGCGGCCTTGAGTAATATTCCCGGGTCAAGGTGGAGCGATAGGCCCGCAACAGGAACACCGCTTCCTCGGGACTGCCCTCGCATTGTTTCAGCGCGGCGGCGGCGATACTCGGGCCATAAAGGCCGGCCTCGCTCATCACCCTATCCAGAAGCAGCTTCAAATGCCCCTCGATCAGCCCCGGATCAAAGTATGGCTCACCCCGCCGCGACAGCCCTGTCAGATCCATGCTGGCCAAAATGGCCGCCTCGCCGCCGGACACCGCCACATAAGCCATTACGCCACCTCCTTGACCAGCCTGGGCACACAAAACATCTCGCCGTCAGAGGACAGGGCGATCAGATCCGCGCCCAGCGGATACTCAAAGTCGCGCTCCCCGATCTCCCTGACCCAGGCCAGAGCCTCATCGGAGACCAGCAGACGCCGCCGCCCCTGAATACCCGGCCCCCGCAAGGCCAGACGCCGCTCCCCGCCCTGGTCGGCATAGACGATGATAGTAGCGGACTCATGGGGGGACTCAAAAGATCCTCGGGGACAGCGGGTCAGGATCTCCCTTTTTTCCTCGGCGCTTACCGCCGCCGGAACAATAATATAACGGGCCTCCTCCACCGCGGCGCGCCCGCAATTGGTCAATTCCAAAATTTCCTGTTCCAGCCGCCGGTCATTATGCGTATAGCAAGTGGTCTCATTATCCAACAGCACCAACGCTATAGCCAAGAGCAACGGATTGGCGGCCTCCAGCTTGGCGCCGTAAGCGGCCAGGTTGTTTTTCCGGCCGGGATTAGCGAAGCATTCCAGCAGCAACCTAAACACCGCCGCCGTATCCAGCGCGAAATCAAACTTATGCTTTTTCAGCATCGGCTTCCCCCCGATCCATTTTGTTGAAATCCACCTTGGAGCGTCCAATCAGCGCGGCCTCCGCCGCCATTGCCCTCTGATGTTCCCTCTCGCCCCGCCGCAGGGTTTCCTCTATACCGTCCCATTCCGCGATCCCGGCGTTGCGGGCGCAGTCCACCACCGCCGCCGCGAGGGTCTTCTCCAAATCGTCGCCCAGGAAGACGGCGCAGCCTCTGTAGCCGTTCATTTCCACCATGGCCTCGCTGGCCAGCGCCTCGCCCAGGTGAAATTTGGTCATACGCAGGCGCTCATGAACATTGGTCATGATCAGGATCTTGATTGGATCCCGCGTCAGCCTGACAGGGTAATGGGCCTGAATACCCGCCGCCAGATCCAGCAGCGTCTGCCGCGGCAGATGATAAAGGGCGCGGCTCAGCCGTTTTCTGTCCAGCCTGTCCTCAGTCGGCCCACCTTTGTAATGATTATCCTCAGCCAACCCATCTTTATCCTGATTGTTCTCGGCCAACCCATTTTTATCTGACATAAATCACGCTTCTCCTTATACACCACTTATACACTATTTATACACCATTTACCCATGATTCATACTTCATACTTAGGTCACACACCGGTTTTCAGTCTAGCCGCCATCAGCTCAAAACCGTAGCTCAAGAGCAGCAAGACAAGGATGGCCAGCCCCGCCCGGCCGTATTCGTAATTATTGACGCAAGCCATCACCGTATAACCGATCCCCCCGGCCCCGACCATGCCCAACACGGTGGACTCCGAGAAATTACTCTCAAAACGTATGGCGCACCAGGCGACCAGCCCGGCAAACGCGCTGGGCAGTATAGCTCGGCAAAAAATCTGGACGCGGTTGGCCCCGGCGGCACTCAGCGCCTCCAGGCTGTCCGCGGGCACATTCTCAAAGCTCTGCTGAAAGGCCCTGGCCAAAAACACCGTTGTATGAAAGCCCATGCCGACAATACCGGCGCCGGGGCCAAAACCAAGGCAGGCCAACGCGATGAGTACCCAAACAGTGGTGGGGACGGCCCGGATGAGGGAGCAAAATCCCGCGCAAAGCCCCCTAAGGATTTTATTACGGGTAATATTATTCGCCATCATCACCCCCAGCAAAATCCCCGGCGCGAGGCTGTAAAACACTGAGAGGATCGTGACGGAGACCGACTCCAAAGCGGCTTGGCCCAGCAAATCGATTTTGCGAAAATCCAAAACAGCCAATTTGCCCACCGCGCTCACCATTCTGGGCAATCGCGACAGGATCCGGTAAGAATCCAGGCGCAAAATCAGAAAAGAAGCCAGGGAGATCAAAGAAAAACAAAGAAAAAAAACCTTAACCTCCCGAAAAGATGACGGGCTGCGTATGGGGATCCTATCCTTACGCCGGCCCGGATTCAAGCCCTGATCCAAGCCCTGATTCAAGTTCGGATTCAAGTTCGGATTCAAGCCCGCGCTCACGCCAGCACCCGCTTTCTGATCATCTTGGCCGCCCACTCAAACAAGACCACCATAGCGGCGATGGCCAAAATAACGCCGGCGGCCGCCCCATAACGGTACATCTTCAGGTAAGAGAACAACACCAGCCCAATCCCGCCGCCGCCCACCATCCCCACAATGGAGGACGAGCGGATATTCAACTCAATATTATACAAGAGCCAGGAAAGGTAGCCGGTGATCACGCCCGGCAGGATCAGGCAAAAGATCCGCTGCCAATAACCGGCGCCCCCCGCCACTGCCACCTCTCGGATCTCGACGGGTGTCTCATCAATCGTCTCGATAAACGCGCGAGTCAAAAAACCGACAGACGAGAGCAACAGCGCCAAAAAGCCCACCGTCTCGCCAATCCCAAAGGACATAAACAGGATAAAGGCCCAGACCAAGGTTGGCATATTGCGCAGCAAAGAGGCCGCGGCGCGCACCGCCTTGCCGCAAACAGGATGCGGCGCCGTCGCGTCGGCGCCCAAAAAAGACAGCAGGGCGGACAAAATAAACGCGGCGAAGGAAGCCGCGAAAGACATGGCGACGGTGACCAGCAAAGCCCACAGATTTTCCCGGCGCCCGACAAACTCAGGCGGAAAAAAGTCCTGGGTAAAAAACGCCAGGAAAACGTCCCACTGAGCCAGGATCGACAAAGGGTTGAAGCGGGTAAACCAGGTCGCCACAACGGCCGGCAAGACGACCGCGAGGAAAATATTCCTGGCCTTACCGCCCTCGGCAGACCCCATACCCGCCGCCTTTTTTGTCAGCACTCCACTGCACCTAAAACTTTACCAAGGGCCAGAGGGACTTCCCGCGAGGCCCGCTCCCGCCTGTCGCCGCCGTAAACCAACTCCAGCCTTTCCTCCGACAACCTTTCCGGCTCGCCGTCAAATACTACCCTGCCGCGGTTTAACCCCACGATTCGGGAAGCGTACCGCTTGGCTATATCCACCTGATGCAGGTTGACTATACAGGTAATGCCCCGCTCCACCGTCAGCGTTTTGATCAAATCCATAATCAGCCTGGCGCCCTTGGGATCGAGGGACGCTATGGGCTCGTCGCACAGCATAATGAGCGGATCCTGCATCAGGGCCCGCACAATACCCACCCGTTGCTTTTGCCCGCCGGAAAGCTCGTCGGCCCGCTGGAGGCTGAAAGCCTCCAGTCCCGTCTGCCGCAGCAATTCCCAGGCCTTGAGCCTATCGCTATCGCTGTAGAGGCCGCATACTGACGCCAGTGTCCCCATATAGCCCAGCCGGCCATGCAGCACATTTTGCATCACCGAGAGGCAGCCAACCAGATTGTGCTGCTGAAAGATCATACCGATTTTTCGCCGTTCCTTTTTCAGGCCGGCGGGCTTGAGAGCGCAAATATTCACCCCCTCCAGCTCCACCGCCCCCTCGCTTGGCTGCACCAACCGGTTGATACAGCGAAGCAGGGTAGACTTGCCGGAACCGGAGGATCCGATGACGGCGACCAATTCCCCCTGGCGGACATCCAGGTCTACCTGGCGCAAGGCCTCAATGCCGTTGCTGTAGCGCTTGCTCAATTTTTTGAGGGATAAAACCGTTTCCGTATAGCTCACCGCTTTTCTGTCTAAAATCAGCTTGAGAAAATCACCTTGAAAAACATTGGGTCACCTTGAGTCACATAGGATCACCTTGAATTATCTTGAGGATACCGCGCCGATGTCAAAATCTCATCTGCCGGCGGTAAAACTACAGTAAAATCCGCCGTTGGCGGATTGGCGAGTGGATCAACAAAAGCGCGGGCCCCGCTTTATCCCGGGCGCCCGCGCTTTTGTTTTATTCCTATTTTGTTCCTATTTACTTTATCGCTTTTCTTTATCCCGCCGCCCGCCGGCGCCAACCGGGCCGGGCTTCGCGCGGGATCTCAATTGCCCTGCCCCGCCGCCTCAATTGCTTTGCCGCGCGGCCTCAATTGCCCTGCCCCGCCACCTCAATTACCTTGCTGCGCGGCATCCAATTGGGCGCGGATCTCGGGAATGATCCCCGACATAAACGATTGGTAGTTGGTGAGATACTCGCTGTAAGTGACGCCGTCCCAGCCTTCCTCGCCTATAGCCTGTTGAGCGTTCTCGGCCCAGGCGATGTAGTCCGGATCATTGCGGGCCTGAGCCATAGCGTCTTCCAGCTTCTTAATGATTTCCGGCGGCGTGTCCGCCGGCGCCATCAAACCGACGACAAAAAGGATGTACAGATCCGGCTGGCCCAACTCAATAAATGTGGGGGCGTCGGGCCATTTAGGCGCCCGCTCCGCCAAGGTCACCGCCAGCATATTGATCCGGCCGGGATCCAGGCTGGCGCCGCCGGGGCTGGAGCTGCCCACATCCAGCTGACCGCCCAGGACGGCGGAAACCACCTCGCCGGCGGAATCCATGGGGACAAAAGTCCAATTACCGCCATAGATCGCCTGAATGGTGATCAGGGTAATATGGTCGGTGGAGGCGATGCCGGAGCCGCCAATCTTGATGCCCTTTTCCGTCTGGGCGGCGGCCACCACGTCGTCCCAGGTTTTGAGGGGCGACTCCTTGGAGACGAAAAGGCCGTTGCCGTCGGCGTTGATCCAGCTGTAAATCGGGATCATCGCCTCCTCCACGGGCTTGCCCAGCTTATAGGACTCGGGAAAGACCATAGCGTTGAGGCTCATGGCGTTGGTGGTGGCCAGAAGCGTATAGCCATCCGCTTTTTGCTCCCCAGCATAATTCATGGCGATTAGCCCTTGGTTGCCGGGCCGGTTCTCCACCAGCACCGAAGCGCCGATATATTTTTGCAGATAGGGCTGGATCCCCCGCACCGCCGTATCCACGCCGCCGCCGGGATTGAAGCCCACATGGATGGTAATGCTCTTGTCAGGGTAATTGGCGGGATCATCGCCGCCGCAAGCCGCCAAGCTGAAACAGAGGCAAAAGAGCAGAACAATGGCCAGGATTTTGGCAAGGATTTTGGGTTGAGCGCTTTTTCTCATTTTGTCTGACCTCCTTTTATCTTCTTGACTATCACGGGACCAAGAACGACCAGGAGCAAAACACCCCACAGGACACGGACTAAAGGGCTGGCGATGAAGGTATAATGGGAGCCGTCAGAAATCAGCAGGGCGCGAAAATAGTTCTTTTCCAAAATCGGCCCCAGCACTACCCCCAGTATAGCCGGCGCCGGCGGATATTTCAGCAGGGTCAGGGCATAGCCCATGATGCCGAAGATCAGCACAGTGACCAGATCATAATAACTGTTGCTGGTGACAAAGGCGCCGATAAAGCAGGTCACCAAAGTGCAGGGCACCAGATACTCAATAGGCAAAATAGTGATCTTGGCGAAATGCTTGGCGAAAATCAGGCCCACCAGCACATAGGCGAAGCTGGCCACAATGATGCCCCACATCATCGCCCAGACCAGGGGCGCTTTATTGGTAAACAGGTCAATGCCCGGCGTCAACCCATACATGATCAGCGCGCCCAAAAAGACGGCGGAGGTGCTACCGGCGGGGATCCCCAAGGTCAGGGTAGGGATCAGGGCCGCGGGCTGGCAGGAATTGTTGGCCGCCTCCGGGCCGATGATGCCCTCCACCATGCCCTCGCCGAATTTTTCCGGCGTTTTGGAAAACCGCTTCTCAAGATCATAGGCCGCCATGCTGGAAATGGTAATACCGATGCCTGGCAGCACACCCAGCACAATGCCCACCAAAGACGAGCGTATAGTGGCCAGGGGGCGTTTAAAGGTTTCCACAAAGCCGCCCAGCACAGTGCCGCTCATTTTGCCGAACTCCGCCACAGTGCCGCCTTCCTCGCCGGCCTCCATCAACTCGCCGATGGCGAAAAAACCGATGAGCACCAACTCAAACTCAACGCCGTCAAAAAGATATTGGGAACCAAAGTTGTAGCGGACAAAACCGGTGGTCAGATCGTAGCCGATGAAGCTGACCATCAGGCCGATCAGGGCGGAAATCAGCCCTTTGACCCGGTTTTTCCCCGCCAGCCCGCCGATCAGGGTGAGGCCCAGGATTGCCATAACGGTATATTCCGCCGGGCCGATCTTTACCGCCAGCCTGGCCAGGGGCGGCGCCGCCAGCATCAGCACGATGGTGCCGATAATGCCGCCGATCATGGAGGCGGCCATGGAAATGCCGATAGCCTGACCGGCTTTGCCCTGCTGGGCCATTGGATGGCCGTCAAAACAGGTGGCCACGGCCCCGGCGCCGCCCGGCACATTCAGCAAAATAGAGGAAATGGACGCGCCGTAACCGTCGGAGGCCCACAAGGCCAAAAGCAGCATCAGGCCGATCAGCGGCGGCGTATTAAAGATAATAGGCAAAAGCAACGACAACCCCACCCCGGCGCCGATCCCAGGCACGATGCCTACCACGATGCCCACAAAAACACCGATGAACACGGCTACCAGAGAAGACGGGGCCAAAGCGGATACCAACCCTTGAAGCACAACTGAAGACATGCCTTTTTATCCCCCTTCATTTGGACTTTTACACGCCCGCGGCCGTTCAGCCGCCGAAAACAATGCCCGGATAAAGCCGCACCTTCAGCGCCATCTCAAAGAGCAGATACACTACCACCACCGCCGCCGCGGCGACAATGACCAAGGTTTTCTTTTTCTTGGCCCCATAGGCCAGGCCGCAGCCGTAAACTATGATGAAAGAAGAAAGCGTCATGCCGAAAAAATAAGTAGAAATCAGGTAAACAAGCATACTGCCGCTGCTCATGACGATGGCCCGCCAATTCAGGGGTCGGCTCGGTTTTTTATAGACGCTGGCCGGTCGCCGGACGACGCTCACCAGATGATAGCCGGTGAGCAGCAGTCCCAGGACATCCACCATCAAGGGTAATTCCCTCGGCCTGGGCGGATACCCCAACCCCAAAATGAAAAACAGCGCGAAAAAAGCAAAAATGAGCAAGCCAAAGCCAATCTCCAGCTTTTTGCGCAAACCTTGCTCCAAAATAACCCCTCCTTTTCCCAATTTTGCCGCCTCAAATACACAACCTCACTACCCCAAGTAAACAATTCCGCGAACAATTATGCCGCCTCAAATGAAGAATTCCGCCGCCGGGAGGGAACAATTTTACTTAGACTTAGCTCCGACCCCAGTTTTGACCTCGCTGTTCGCGCCTCCTTCCTGAACAGCGTCTATCCATCGCATCGCTTGCTCCACTGTGACCACCGCGGCGTATTTGGCGTTCATATCGAAAAGATTGGCCCTATGCAAGGTGGGAGAACGGTCAAACGTGGCTTCCTCCACCACCACAGGGTAGAAATTATGCGAGAAAGCATCCACCACCGTAGCCCTGACGCAGCCGGAGGTAGAAGCGCCGGCGATCAGCAAGGCGTCAGTACCCAAGCGACGCAAATAATCGGCCAGGGGCGTAGCGAAAAACGCGCTGGCCTTGTTTTTTTTAATGACCAAATCCGCCGCTGTCGGGGCCAGCGCCTCGGGGATCTCATCCCGGCCGGGCCGTTCGTCGCCACCGGAACGGGGCCGTTTGGTAGCGCCGCCATAGAATTTTTCCATCGGCCCGTCGCCGGTGGTATAAACCACCGGCCAGGCTTTTGCCCTGACGGCCCGCAACAGCCGGGCAATCACCGCCACCGCCTCCCAGGCCCCCTGACAGGCGGTAGCGTATTCTTCCGCCTGTTGGGGGAATGGCCCGCCGGTGAAGCCCTGGGTCACATCCACGATGAGAAAGGCGGGCCGCCGGCCAGCTGGCAAAGCTTGGCCGGTATACCCCGCGTTTTGATAGACTTGCCGCTCCGCCGCCGGCATAAATTCTTCCCAAGGCCGCATCCGCCACCCTCCCGTCTGCCCACTGAGAAAAATACTCAAAAAATACTCAAAACACTCAAGAAAAATACGGGAAAAACCGGGAAAAGAAAAAAGACCTACAAAACCATATTTGCAGGTCCCCAACTAACCCGGTATCATACATCAGATATGCGATTTTTACTCAGATACGCGATTTTCCCCCGCGACTTTCGGGGACTTTCGGGGCACGCTTTTCCCCGCCGGTAAATTATCCACATTATATCCCATAAAATGCCGGGCGTCAAGCCCGGAAATTTCGAACAACTATTTATCGAATAACAATAAATTTATATTGCAATATGATAAACAACGTGCTATACTGGCCCTAAATAAGAAGAAGGGCAGGCAGTAATAATGTGGACTAAATCCCGCTCGTTGACTTTATCCAGGATTATGACGCTTTTGTTTATGTTGCTCCTTGCCGTCGGGGTAGTGGCCTTGCCGGCGATTTTGCGCTGGTACATCGCTTATACAGGCAAAAGCGCCGCTATCTACGCCCGGCTGCTGTACACCCTGTGGGTTTGCGCCGCGCCGGCTTTCGCCGCTTTGTTTTGCCTGGGCAGACTGCTGCGCAATATTGACGGCGGGCAGGTGTTTGTGGAGCAAAACGTGAGCCTGCTCAGGCTGATTTCCTGGTGCTGTCTCGCCGTGGCCGGGGTATTTCTGGTGGCCGCCTTTTATTATGTCATCAGCTTGCTGCTGGGGATATTGGCGGCTTTCATGGGGTTGATTCTTCGGGTGGTAAAAAATGTGATCGCCCGGGCGGTGGAGTTGCAGCGAGAAAACGATTTGACGGTGTAAGAGGAAAGGAAGCGGAAGTGAGCGCATGGCGATCATGGTTAATGTGGATGTGATGCTGGCTAAACGCAAGATGTCGTCGGGGGAGTTGGCGGCCCGGATCGGGATCACCCAGGCTAATTTGTCGATTTTGAAAAACAATAAAGCTAAGGCGATCCGGTTTTCTACGCTGGCGGAGATCTGCCGGGTATTGGATTGCCAGCCGGGGGATATACTGGAATTTCGGGCGGAGAGCGCCGACGGGGATGGGCAGGAAAAGATAAAAGGAAAGGGGAGCGAGGAATATGAGCGGCAATGATGAGCTGAACATAGCGAGCGTGGTAAATAGGCTGCCGATAGCGGCCGCGGGCAAGCCGCCGCTGGGGATCAAGGAGGCGGATTGGTGGCTGGCCCTGATTTTGCCGGTGATCGGTTTTTTGTTTATTGAGCTGGTGGTGGAGAGCGGTTGGGGGATTGGCGTCGCGATATTCGCGCTGATCTTCGCGGCCGGCCTGCTGGTGTGGTTTCGTTATCGGGGGATCAAGCCGCCCAGGGGTACGTATGGCTATTTGGCTTGGATCCTGCTGGCCGCCGCTAGCTTCTCCCTGGAGCGAAATTCGGGGCCCCAGACGCTGCTGCTGCCTTTGATGATCATGGCGGTACCTTATTTTGTCGCCGCCGCCTGCGGTGTCAGGACGGAAGGCCGGTTGGGCGGCTATTTGCCCCTGGACGCCTGGGACAGCCTGTTGGCTGTGCCCCTGGGCCATTTTACCAGCTTTTTCGCCGTGTTTGGCGCCGGTGTCAAGGGGAAGCGGGGGGGCCGTGGTGTCGCTTTCGCCTTGTTGGGCGTCTTTTTGACCTTGCCGGCGTTTTTGTTGGTGAGCGCGATGCTGAGTGACGCGGACGCCGCTTTTGAGTTGATTTGGCTGCGGTTGGGGCAGCGGATCACGGCCGAGTTGGCGGAAAACGCCTTCAAGGTATTGCTGTCTATACCGGCGACCTTGTATTTGTTTGGATTGTTGTATGGGACGGCCGCCCGGGAGGGTCTGGCCTGGCGGGAGCCGGAGCGGGCGGCGGCGCTGGCGGGGCGCTGCCGTTGGCTGCCCGGCGCCATGGTCGCCGGCGGTATCACGCCGCTGCTGCTTGTGTACATTGTTTTCTTTTGCTCGCAGATGGCCTATTTTCTCAACGCTTTCAGAGGGCTTTTACCAGCCGGTATAGGGTACGCCGAGTATGCCCGCCGGGGATTTTTTGAGTTGTGCGCCGTCAGCGGGATCAATTTGGCTTTCATCGGCCTGATGGCGTTTTTCACCCGGCGAGATGCCGCCGGACGCGGAGTAGAGAAAATATATACAGTGGCGCTGTCCCTTTTCTCTGTGGGGCTCATTATGATTTCCTTGCGGAAAATGCTGCTGTATATCGATTATTACGGCCTCACACCCAGGCGCCTGAGCACTTCGTGGTTTATGCTGTTTTTGCTTTTGGTCTTTGTCCTGGCCGTCGTCAGGCTTTTCCGGCCGTCGCTGAATGTTGTCAAAGGGGCGGTGGCGGCGGGTGGGATTATGCTGCTTTTGTTTTGCTATGGTAATACCAATGGGTGGATCGCCGACTACAATGTGGCGGCCTATCGGGAGGGCCGCCTGGAACAGCTGGATTTGAGCCTCTTGCATAGTTTGGGGGACATTACGACATCGAGCTTGCTTACGGTTATGCTGGATGAGGGTATAGACAGCGGCCTTAGGGATGAGGCGCGGCATATCTTGCGGCAGCGGGCCAATACGCTGGGGCGGCGGCCGGAGGAGACGGATTGGCGGCGCTGGACCCTGGCTGGCGGCCGCTCGGCGAGGTTGCTGCGGGATTATCAGGAAGCGATATATGATGATTACTCGGTGCCGTCGATCAGCCGATAGCCGACCCCGACTTCCGTTAGGAGATATTGGGGATCGGCGGGATTGGGCTCGATTTTGCGCCGGATATTGGCCATATTGACCCGCAGCAGCTGATTGTCGCTGGCGTAAGGCCCCCAGATCTCATGCAGGATGTAATCATGAGTCAGCACCATGCCGGCGTATTTGGCCAGCAAAATGACTAGCTTGTACTCAATGGGGGTCAGATGCACCGGCTGGTTGTCAATGGTGATGAGCCGCCGGGTGTAGTCGATGCGCAGCAGATTGGCGGTAAAGACATTGCCCGGCTGGGCGCCGCCGTTTTTCAGCCGGGTATGCTGCCGCAGGGCGGTGCGAATCCTGGCCAGCAACTCGCTGTTGCCAAAGGGCTTGGTCATGTAGTCGTTGGCGCCCATATCCAGCAGTCGTACCTTTTCTTGCTCGTCCTGTCGGGCTGATACTACAATGAGGGGTGTGTCCGTCCATTCCCGGACTTGCTGTAGCACAAGGGCGCCATCCATGTCCGGCAGGCCCAGATCCAAAAGGATCAGATCCGGCGCGTGGGAGGCGGCGATAGAGATAGCCTCTTTGCCATTGAAAGCGGAAAGCACCTGATAGTCGTTGGCGGCAAGGATGGTGGTCAGAAAGCTTACAATATTTTGCTCGTCCTCAATGATCAAAATTTTCTCCTTACGCAAGGTACTCATCCTCCTTTATTGGCAGTTGGAAAGTAAATATGGCGCCGCCCTCGGGTCGGTTGCGGCCCTCGATGACGCCGCCGTGGGCTTGAATGATGGTTTTGCAGATGACCAGGCCGATGCCGACGCCGCGGTTGGCGTCCGCCGCCGGCTTCTGGGGGGGCGGTAGGGTCTCAAAAAGGTTGGCCAGCAAATGCTCCGGTATACCCTGCCCCTGATCGATAATATTAAAACAGGCGCGGTTTTCCTGTCTGCGCAGGGACAGCAGGATCTCGGTGGTGGCCGGCGAGTTTTTGAGGGCGTTTTCCAAAAGATTGATGATAACTTGGGAAATCAAGGTGGCGTCCATGGGCACGATCAGCAGCTCGTCGGGTATCCGGACGCGGATTTGGCAGAGGGGAAAGCGTTTGCGGACGATGGAAACGGCGTGGGCGATCACTTCTTCCGCCGCTTCCGCTGTTTTCTTGACTTTCGCCGTGTCCTGAGAGATGCGGGTGATCGACAGGATATTTTCTACCATGCGGATCAGCCATTGAGCGTTTTCCCGGACATCATTGGAAAGGTTTCGGACGGTGGCGATATCCAGATCCTTCTGCTCCAAAATGGCGGAGCTGGCGCCTAAAATGCTGGTCAGGGGCGTGCGCAGGTCGTGGGAGATGGAGCGCAGCAGGACGCTGCGGGCTTTCTCCTTTTCTGTCTCCATCAGTAGCAGGTTTTGCCGTTCGGAGATATAGTGCAACTCCAAGGCCATGGCGGCCTGATCCGCCAGGGTGCGGATATATGCCTGTTGGCTTGGGTTGGGGGGATCCTCCAGGCCGGCGATGCCGATGATGCCCCAAACGGTTTCTTTCGCTATCAGGGGCACATAATGAATACCCGACTGGGTGTAATACAGGGCGTTGGGCGAGTTGTGCTCCTGCTCCTGAAAAATTCGCCTGACCCGCTCTTTTTCCTCCGGCCGGTCAAAGAGGGGAAGGGCTATGCCGTCGGGGGACTGCTCCAGGGAAGATATATCGCTCATCATCGGGTCTTTGGCGTAAAAAATTACCGAGCGGTATAGGTGGGTGGACATATAGGTGACAGTTACCCGCATAATAGCCGGTATATCCCGGGCGGAAAGCAGCTTTTGGCTGATTTCCCGCATAAACTGGGCCCGGTTGGCCCGTTCTCCGGCGATTTGGGCCTGTTGCTTGAGTTGGATCGCCAGGGTGCTGGTCAAAAAGGCGGCCAGCTGCATTATCATCCAGGTGATCGGTGAGCCGATGGTGAAGCTGAAGCCTAATCGGGGCTCCGTGATGAAAAAGTCGCAGGCCAGGGAACTGGTGATAGCTGCGACAATGCCGCATATATAGTCCGATGTGGCGGACGAGGTGATCAGCACGGCGAGAAAATAAATCATAGCCAAGCTTTGTGAGCCGATATGGAGGAGACGCAAAAATTCGGTAAAGAGGATGGCCGCCAAAAGGATGCCGGCGATCAGGGCGATATTGCGCGCCACCGTATTTTTGGGGGCGGCCGCCGGCAGGGACGACAGCATGGGCCAGGTGAGTCTTTTTTCCGCTCTTTTTGGCAAAAACCTTTCTTTCATCAAGGAGCGCGCCAGCCCTTTCCTCTTAAAAATTGTTATCGCAAAATCCAGTATACCTTGATTCCCGGCCGGTGGCAAGAGGCAACCGGTTTTTGGGGCGGAGTCGGACGCCGCGCTGGAGTGACATCGTAAATGCGACCGGGGCGTTGACGGGTTCGTACGCCTGGCGGGCGGGGCAAACGCGGGGGTGGCGGGCGCTGACGGGTTCGTTTGCCCCGCCCGGCGCTGCCCGAACCCTGAATTTACCCTCTGAATTGTAACGCCAGGATGGCTCCGGGACGACTTGTAAATGGCGGAAGCCTGTGGTAAAGTATAGGAGAGTTGAGGCAGTTATGTAGCTCTGCTATTGGGGAATGCCCGATTGATTAAGTATAATGAGTATAAATAAGTATAAAGGGGATGCAGAAAGATGAGAAGACTGATCGCGTCCGCGCTTTGCGCTTTGTTGCTCCTGTCCGCCGCTCCGAGTCTGGCGACCGCCGAGGCGGCAGCCGCGGCGGTCATCGCGGCGGGGCAGGCCGCCGAGGAGTTGGCGACGGCCGATGCCGAGGCGGGCAAAGATGCCGCCGGAGAGTTGGCAGAAGCTGGGACGGGGCAGGATGCCGCCGGGCCGGCGGTGGCGGCCGAGGTGGAGCGGGAGGCTGACGAGTCGGCGGTTGAGGCCGGGCCTGATGCCGCCGCTGACAAGGGGTCGGCTGAGGCCGAACCGGGGCAGGATGCCCAAGGGGCGGCAGCGTCGGCTGAGGCCGGGCCGGAATTTGACGGTTATCTGGTCAAGCTGCGGGATGGCGTCTCACCGGCCGCCGCGCCGTCTGACTGGCCGTCTGTATCGGCGTTCGCTTTGCCGTCGGTCATGGCCCTCGACACGCCGCTTTTGTCGGCTTTTGACGCCAGCCCCCGCCAGGTGGCGGAGGGGATTTATCTGGCGGGCAGCGAGGCGGCGGCCCTAGCGCTGGCCGACGCCGGGGATATCGAGTATATTGAGCCGAATTATCGGATTTATCCTCTGGATGGCTATACGCCCAGCCACTGGAGTACCTCGGCGATCAACGCCAGGGCCGCCTGGGACGCGGGGATTGATGGGACTGGCGTCAAGGTGGCGATCATTGATACGGGGGTCTTCGCGGGGCATGAGGATTTGCGTTCCGACCATATTCTGCCGATGTTCAATACTATCAAGGACGGCAAGGAAGCTACTATTTTCAACGGCCACGGCACCTTTGTGGCCGGGGTGGTGGCGGCCCGGGTCAATAACGCTCAGTCCGGCGTGCCGGTGGTGGATGGGGTAGCGCCCGGCGTGGAGATTTTGCCCATTCGGGTCTTTGACAGTAAAGGCGCCGGCAATGTGAGCAATTTGCTCGACGCCATATATCACGCGATCAGCGCGGAGTGCGATGTGATCAACATGAGCGTGGGGCTGGCTGACTATAGCCCAGCGCTGAGGCTAGCCTGCGACGAGGCGACGGCGGCGGGGATCTTGCTGGTGGCGGCGGCCGGCAACGACGGCGAAAAAAAAGATGACAAGGGAAACCCTGTCGGTGATAAATATCTTTATCCGGCCTCTTATAATAGCGTGGTCAGCGTGGCCGCCGCGCAATCGGATAAAACCAGGGCCTCTTTTTCCCAATACAACGATCAGGTGACGGTGACCGCGCCGGGCGCGAGCCTCCCCGGCTTGGGCATCAATAGCAGGACACATTATCTCTACGGATCGGGGACTTCCTATGCCGCCCCTTTTGTGACGGGCATGGCCGCCTTGCTGAAGGAGCAAAACCCCAGCGTAGATCTGGCGATTTTTCAGCGGTTGCTGGCGGCGAGCGCCGTTGATCTGGGTCCCGAGGGGCGGGATGATCAGTATGGCTATGGCCTGATTGATATCGGTGCCTTTACCGATTTGATCACAAAAAATTACACCATTAATTATAGTGACGCTGGCGCTCCCGGGGACAAGACCGGCTGGCCGGCGGTCGGCTCTTATCGGTTGGCGACTACGGCCGCCGCTCCTTATACTTTGCCAACTCCCTTGTCCAATAGCCATGAGTTCCTCGGCTGGTATGAGCGGGCCGATTTGTCGGGCCAGGCACTGACGGCGTTGCCTATAGGTTCTTACGGGGATATTGAGCTTTGGTCAGCTTGGCGGCCCAAGACAGGCCAGATCAGCCTGGATGTGGCCAGCGTGACGGTGGCGGGCATTCAGGCGGCGCCGCGGAATGATAACAGCTATACCTTTGACGCGACTGTGCCTTGGCGCGGCGGCGGGATCGCGGCCGGCGATATAGAAATCATTTGCGCCGCCGCCGCTGCCATGGTGGAGGGGCCAATACGGGTGTCCGGAGTGTCGGGAAGCTTAGGCAACACCAGTTTGTGGAAGTTTAAGTTTACTGTAAAAGCGGGTGGCGAAGAAAGGGAATATTTTATTGAGATTACAATGGCCGCCAATCAGGCGCCGGTGATCAAGGCCGGGTTCAACGCCCTAAGCGCCGTCGTCACCCCACCTTCACTGGATGGCAATAAAAAGGCTCAGCCTTATATCGCGGACGTTTCGGATTGGTTTACAGATCAGGAGAGCAATTCCCTGACCTATGAGTTGCGGAGCGGCGGCGAGTTGGCATCCGCCTTTGATCAGGCTACAGGCGCCTTTACTTATATCCCGGGGATCATGGATGCCGGCAGCCGGCGGGAGTTTCGTTTTGCCGCTCACGACAGCCTGTTTTACAGCGCTGAGGTAACGCTCACCATTGACGTAGCAGATTTGCCGCTCAGCGATTCGCTGCTCGCGGCGACGACGGCGGTGTTTGATCAGGGCGCGCCGGCGCCGATAGAAGTGGGCCTGAAGCTATATGGCAACAGCGTCTTTGCCTTGACGGCCACCGGCCCCAATGGGGCGGTGACACCGCTGAGCCTGGGGACGGATTATCAGCTGAAAGCCACTACCGGTATGGATTTTTACGCCGCGGAGCTGACCCAGGCCTACTTGAGCTCGCTGACGGCGGGGGATTACGGGATCGACTTCACTTTCAGCGCCGGTATGGGGCAGAGGTTGAGCCTGACGGTGAGGAGCGCCGTTACCCTTCCCGCTGCCGGCGGTGGTGGCGGCGGCGGTGGCGGCGGCCTGATCGTACCGATTACGCCGCCGGTGGCTCAAGTCCCTGTCGTCACGGCGCCGGCCCCTCTGCCGGCGACCCCGGCGGTTAGTCTGCCCGCGGCCGGGCAGGCTGGTGGCAGACAGGATGTTTACGAGGCTTTTGACGATGTGACGGCGGGCAGCTGGTTTGGCGCCGCGGTAAAATTTGTTTATGACCGGGGTTTGTTTGGCGGCGTAGGCGGGCGGGCTTTTGAGCCAAACGGGTTGATGAGCCGGGCGATGCTCGCCTCGGTGTTGAGCCGGTTGAGCGTCGGGGAGCCGAGCTGGCCTGGGGCCAAGGCTGACGCCACCGGGAATTTCCTCGACGTGCCGCCGACGAGTTGGTACGCCGGGCCGGTGGAATGGGCGATTGGCGCCGGCTTGATGGGCAGTGTGGGCGGCGGGCGTTTTGGGCCGGAGCAGGATATTACCAGGGAGCAGCTGGCTTCCATTTTGCTGCGTTACGCGCGAGCCGTCGGCTGGGAAACATCCTTTGAGGCTGAGGCCACGACTAAATTCCCTGACGCCGGGGATATTTCCTCCTGGGCCGGCGACGCCTGCCGCTGGGCCGTTGGCCAGGGGCTGCTGGCGGGTAGAAACGGCGGCCGGCTGGAGCCTACGGCCAGCGCTACCAGGGCCGAGGTGGCCGCTATTCTCATGCGGTTCACGCTATTGACCGAGAAATAATACGGCGTATTACTATTTCAGGCCCGACTCTCGGAGGAGGGATAGGTTTTGCGGCAGGATCAAGGATCGCGGGTTGACAAAACGCCCCCGGAGGCAGAGCTCATCGCGGCCGGCGCGGGGGGAGATATGGCGGCCTTTGAGCGCTTGGTTTTTCTTTACGAAAAAAGGGTCGTCGCGGTGGCCTGCCGTTTGTGCGGCGACCGGCGGGAAGGGGAAGACCTGGCCCAAGAGGTTTTTATCAGGGTCTGGCGCGCCCTGCCGGGCTATCGGCGGCAGGCGTCTTTCAATACCTGGATCATGAAAATATTGACTAATTTATGGCGGGATCGACTGCGAAAAAAGCAATTGCCCCAGGAATCCCTGGACGGCTTGTTGGAAGCCAGGGACGGCGGCGGGGAAAGGCAGTTCGCCGATGGGGAGCCGGGGCCAGAGAGACAATATGAGGAAAAAGAAACCGGCGAGATATTGGGGAAAATGCTGGCTGAGTTGCGGCCGGAGTATCGGGAAGTCTTGGTATTGCGGGATATTCAGCAGTTTAGCTATGACGAGGTGGCGGCTATCGTCGGCTGCGGCCTGGGGACGGTGAAGTCCCGGATCAGCCGGGGCAGGGACGCGTTGCGGCAAAAAATTTTAGACTTTCAGGAACAGAATCCCGGCTTTTTTCGTCTCAAACAGATAAAGGCGGTAACCGACAGGACCGCGGCGCTGGAAAGGAGGGAAAAGGATGAGGGATGAGCGGCAGGGCGCGGCAATTGCCGACCGGACGGCGGAAGGCATGAGCCGGTTGGACTGGGTAGCGGAAGAAATGAGCCGGCCGGCGGGGACGGAGCTGGCGGCGGCGCTGGCCGCGGATCCCGTTTGGGCGGAGGAACGCGCGTTTATGGAGACGTTGCTGGGGCGACTGGCCGCTCTGGGAGACGAGATGCCCGTTTCCGCCGACTTTCATCCGACCCTGATGACCCGGTTGCTGGCGGAGCCTCGGGAAACCGGGGCGGCGGCCGCTTGGGCGCCGGAAGAAGATCTTCTTTCGGGCCAGGCGGCGGCGGCCGGGAAAGGAGCGGTATCTGTGACTGGAGAGATAGAGGCTGGAGCTTTGCCGGGGAAGAAAAGGGCGTGGGCGCCAAGGTGGCGCTGGCTGGAATTCTTGCGCCGCCGGCCGGCGCTCGCCGGAGCGGTAGGCGCTTGTTGCGTATTGCTGGTAGTTTTCGCGGGCGGGCAGCTGGCCCGGGTCGCTTCTGGCCGTTACGCTTACAGCGGCGCCCGAGCTTTGGTGGAATACGTCAGCGATATGGCCGGTCAGTCAACCAGCGCGAGCAGCCCGATGATGGGCAGCGGCGGCTCGGCGATGCCGGCCGCGTCGCCGCCCCGGGTCAACGCGGTGGCCGATACGAGTTATGATATGAGTATGGAAATGGCCGAGGCGGACAGTGGGGGTTACTCCGCCTACGATGAGGGAATGGGGACGCTGAAGGCCGCGGGCCTGGCGGCAGGCGTCGGTGAGAGCGCGATCAGCGGCGCGTTGGGCGACGACGCCGGCGTCGCGCGGGAGCCTGCCCCAGCGCCGGCCGCCGCCTCGGCACCTGTACAGCAAAAGATTATCCGTACCGGCAATCTCACTTTGGAAGTGGAAAAATACGACGCGGCGCTGATCGCGATCAAATCTATCGTGACTGCCGCCGGCGGCTACGTGACAGGGGAATCCAGTTATTTGATCGACGGCAAGGAGCGGAAGGCCGGCGGCGTGGATTTGAGAATCCCCTACGACCGTTATGAGCAGGCGGTGGAGCAGGCCGGCGAGTTGGGCAAGGTGCTGGAGCAAAGTGTCAATGCCCAGGATGTGACCAGTCAATTCGTGGATTTGACGGCCCGTATCCGGGTAATGGAGACCAAGCAGGAGCGGCTGTTGGTCTTGCTGGAGCAAAGCGGCCGGCTGGAAGACATGCTGGCGGTGGAAAACGAGTTGGCCAGCACCAATGGGGAATTGGAGTCGCTGAAAGGTCAAATGCGCTATTTGTCGGATCGGACGGATTACTCGAGTCTCTATATTTCCATGAGCGAAAAGGCGCCGGCGGCGGTGGAGATCCAAACCACCGGCCTGGCCGGGTTTGGGCAGCAGCTCAGGGAAGCGTTTTTCCTGGGCGTCAACGGTTTTTTGCGGGGCATAGGCGATTTGGCCGTTTGGCTGGTGGGCAGTTTGCCTGGCCTGATCATCGCCCTGGCGGTGGCCGTATTTTGCTGGCTCAAGTGGCTGCGGCCTTTTTGGCGGGCGCGACGCGCCCGGCGGGCAGATAAATGATCTATGGGTAAGATCGTTAAAAACGGTTTTGACTTTGTGGCCTATGCTAATGCGGGCTTGATTCGTAAAGTGGACGATATCCCTGAGCTCAAGGAGAGACTGATCACTCTCAGCGAGCCCAAAACGCATGTAGAGATGTCCCGGTATGCCGTGCTACTGGGGGAGCATATTTTGAGCGTCAGCGGGATTGAGCGCTCCGCGGCGATTGAGGAATGCCTGGTGATCAATGCTAAATGGCAGAATAAGGAGGCCAAATTCCAAGCGGCCCGGGACGCCGCCGGCGTTATGCACCGCCTGGCCCGGGAGGAAAAAAGCCCGCTCAAGGCAAAAACGCTGCGGGCGATGGGGCAAGTGGCGGTGACACCCCACGTCAAATGGCACGCTTTGGTCGCTTCGGAGTACGCGGTAGTAATTATCAACCTCCTGTGCCCCGGCGATATGGCGGCAGTCAGAAAAGAGCGGGAAACCCAGATAGAGCTGCTGAATCGCGTATAGGGACTCGTCAAATAATAAATTGAGGGAATTTCGCGCCGCTATTTCGTCGTCAGGCAAGGCGGAGGAAGGAGGCATACCCGGGGCGGTATGGCGACTGACGACAACGCGGCCTGGCGGCGAAATGGCAAGCGAAAAACATCAATTTATTGTTTGACGAGTCCTAAGGACATATATATCAAGTATGCGGAAAAAATGCGGAAAATACCTGGCGCGGCCCTTATTTAGGGATCGCGCCTATTTTTCGCGCCTATTTTTTGCTATCGCGCCTATTTTTTGCCTTGACAGGAACCGCGAATGATAGTAATATATAAATGATATCATAATGATATCAGAGAAGTTGGAGAGTTACGGGATTAAAAAAGTGGGGAAATTACGGGACTGAAAAAATGGAGGGATACAAGATGACAGATAACGCGACGGTCGGGAAAAATGGGGAGGCCAAAACGGAGCGGCGGGAAAAGCGGATCACCGGCAGAAACGGGGTGACGGCGCTGATATTACTCATCCTGCTGACCTTGAGCAGTTGGGTGGGTTTTTGTCTCAGCGTCTTTGGCAGCTACAGGGGTCTGCCTGCCATTGTCGCCGGCGGCGGTATGGTCATTTTCGGCGTTTTGGGCTTCGCGATCTTACCCCTGTGTTTTGCCGGGTTGAAGGCGATCAACCCCAATGAGGCGTTGGTGCTGACTTTATTTGGGCAGTATTATGGCACGCTCAGGGAGGAAGGCTTTTTTTGGGTTCACCCCTTTTGCGTCGGGATCAATCCGGCGGCCAGCGCGGCGGCGAGACCGCAGGTCAAAGCCAGCAGCGGCAGCTTCGGTATGGCCGACCTGGGGGAAAGCGGTCGCGTGGGCGCCAATATTCGGGGCAAAAAGATCTCGCTGAAAGCCCTGACGCTGAATAATGAGAAGCAGAAGGTCAACGATGAGTTGGGCAATCCCATTGAGATTGGCGTCAATGTGATCTGGCAGGTGCGGGATACCGCCAAGGCGGTATTTCAGGTAGATAATTATCTGGAGTTCCTTTCTATCCAGTGCGATTCCGCCCTGCGGGATATCGCCAGGAGTTACCCTTATGATGTGTCGGATTTGGGGGATGAGAGATCCCTGCGGGGGAGCAGCCAGGAAGTGGCCGAGCAGTTGAAAGCGGAGTTGCAGGAGAAGGTGGAGGTGGCCGGCATTGAGGTGTTGGAGGCCCGGATCACCCATTTGGCTTACGCGCCGGAGATCGCCGCCGCCATGCTGCAGCGCCAGCAGGCCGCGGCCGTTATTCAGGCTCGGCAGATGATTGTCGACGGGGCGGTGAGCATGGTGGAGATGGCGCTGAAAAAATTGAGCGAGCGGGAGATCGTGGTTTTGGACGATGAGCGCAGGGCGGCGATGGTCAGCAATCTTTTGGTCATCCTTTGCGGCAGCAAGGAAGCCCAGCCCATTGTCAACAGCGGGTCATTATACTGACATGGCGGCGGCAGGCGAGGCGCCGGAGAAAAAAGATCGCGGTAAAAAAGAGGAAAATCCGGCTTGGGGAGAGAATTTGTCTAAAGACCTGAATAAAGACAAGAAACAGCTTTTGCTCAGGCTGTCGCCCAGGTTGTGGCAGGAATTGGCCCGCTGGGCGGAGGATGATTTTCGCTCCATCAACGGCCAGATTGAGTATTTGCTGTCTGAGTGCGCGCGGCAGCGGCATAGGTCAAATCAAGATAGAAAAGACGAGGAGACAAGTGATGGTAACTGGTAAAAGCCCGGAAAAGAGCGCGGGGCAGGACGGGTCGAGAGGCGCGGGTCAAAGCCCTGAAGGAGGCGTTGGGCAAGATGGGGCGCGAGGCGTCGGCAAGAGCGCGAGGGAATCGCGGACTGAGCAGATACAAGTTGTGCAGCAGCAACATATCAACGGCTATCGGCGCCTTTTCGGCGGCCAGCTGATGGCCTGGATGGATGTGGTGGCGGGAGTGACGGCCCGGCGGCACAGCGGTCACATTGTGACCACCGCTTTTGTGGACAATCTGGAATTTTTGGCGCCGGCCTACATAGATAATCTGGTGATTATTAACGGACGGGTGACCCATACGGGCCGCACATCTATGGAAGTCCTGGTGGAGGCGGATACGGAGGCGATGGACAGCAGCCGCCGACCGCTGAATCAAGCTTATTTTGTCATGGTGGCCCTGGACGAGACGGATCGGCCTGTGCCTGTGCCACCCTTGATCTTGGAAACCGAGGAGGAGCGGCGGGAATGGGCGGCGGCGGAAAAACGCAGAGCCTATCGGCAGGGGTACCGGCAAAAATAGTGGGCAAAAATAGTGAGCGAAAACAATTGACAGAAAGCGCCAGACCCCCTATTATAATCTCAAAAGGTCATCTGAGAGCGGAAGTTTTAAGGAGGACGAAAAACAATGGGCAAAGCAAAATTTGAGCGGACCAAACCCCATGTGAACATTGGCACCATCGGGCATGTGGATCACGGCAAGACGACGCTGACGGCGGCGATAACCATGGTGTTGAGCGAGAGAGGGCTGTCCCAGAAGGTGGAGTTCGA
>JAISDE010000043.1 GCA_031265035.1 Peptococcaceae bacterium
CCGGCCTTGAGACACCCACCTCAGGCAAGGTTGTCCTGGACGGTGAAATTGTGACAAAACCCGGAATTGACCGGGGATATATGTTCCAAAACAGCTCATTATACCCTTGGCTAACCATAGAAAAGAACATCGCTTTTGGTCTGAGAGCCCAGAACAAATACCGCGAGTATAAGGATAATGGCGAAGTGCGGCGCTGGTTACGCGCGATGGGGCTTGACGGATTCGAAAACGCCTTGCCCGGCCAGCTTTCCGGGGGAATGACTCAAAGAGCGGCGTTAGCCCGCAGCCTGATCTTGCGCCCTAAAATTCTTTTGCTGGATGAGCCGCTGGGAGCGCTGGACGCGTTTACCCGGGGCGAGATGCAGAACGTGGTCAGAGATGTTTGGGAGAGGCAGGGGATCACAGTGCTGATGGTGAGCCACGACGTGGATGAGGCTATTTTTCTGAGCGCCAAAATCGTTGTGCTTACCAAATCCCCTTGCGAGGTCAAAGAAGTCATCATTAACAACCTGCGCGGTGAGAGCGACAGAACCAGCCCCGAATATTTAACGTCGCGCTCCCATATTTTAAGCTCATTGAATGAGTATGGCTGACGCCGTGATTCGGCTTACCGACGGCAGCCTCATAAAAATATAGAATTTCAAAGAATTTGTTTTGGAGGGGACAAAAATGAAAAAGTGTCATATTATGGGGAAGATTACGCGAATGGGAACCGCCTTCACGCTAGCTATCGCGCTGCTCGCGACCCTTGGCTGCGGGCAGCAGTCGACCCCACAGGCGTCCGGCCAAACCGGCGGTGGCTCAACGTCGGCCGTGACTGAGCCGGTGTCAGCGACTGAAGTCGAGGATGATTATGTAGTGCGGGTTCCCATATCCGCGGATTTCTGTGCCGCTCCTATACAAATCGCGGCCGCTCTGGGCTATTTTGACCAAGTCGGCCTTAAATGGGAAGAAGTCGATATGGTCGAGAAATCGGCGGAGGAATTGATTGTATCCGGTAAATGTGATATCTCGTATAATCTTATGCAGAGCGTCATGCAGCAACAAGCCAATGGCTTGAATGTCAAGGTCGTGATGGGCGTCCATTATGGCTGCCTGGATTTCTTGGCTGGCCCAAATTCCGACATTAAAACCATCGCGGACTTAAAAGGTAAACGCCTGGGTGTGCCCGGCAGTTTGGGTTCACCGCCCGCGCTCCTGCTCCGGCGCGCGTTGACGGACGCCGGCATTGGCAGCTCCCCCGAAAACATGGAGGTGGATATCCGGGTCTACAGCGGCTCAGACTTGGCTATGGCGCTGTCGGAAGGAATCATCGACGGATTTATGGCGGGGGAACCTCTCGTCGCTATGGTGCAGCGTCAAGTTGATGGCTCGGAGATAATCTGGCGGCAAGCGACGGCGGAACTGACAAAAGATGAATACTGTTGTGTCCTGGGCTTTTCAACAGAATTCCTGGAGAGCCACCCCGCCTTGGCCGAGAAAGTCTGCCTGGCCGTGGACATGGCTTGCGATTTCATCGCGTCCGACCCTGCCGGGGCCGCCAAAGCACAGTATGACACAGGCCGGATTTCCAGCGAGGACTTGGCGCTAAACGCCGAGCTTTTGGATAGTTTCAACCACGGCGGCGACTCGCGAAAAGGCAAAGAATCCTATCTTAACTGCGCGCTGGCCTTGATGGATCTTGGGGTATTGGAGTTGAACGAGACCGCGGCGGAATTCACCGAACGCAACTATGTCCTGATTACAGGGGAGAGTTTCTAAAGATAATGAAAGAAAAATACGCGCGGGCTCTTACCAAAGCTCTGGGCTTGCGACGACAAGTCGTCGGCGTCAAGTTTATCACCTATCAAAAGGAATTCGACGGGCTTCCTTTTATAGAGTTACGCGGCAAAATGAGCTTTTGCGCCATGGCCCGCAAGGCTATGGCCGGGGATTCCTTTAAAGCCAATCAGGGTAATTTTAATTGCCAGTATTCCGCCTATGCCCTGGGCATTACGCGGCCCCCGGACAGCGTGACCAGGGGCGATACTTACGCGGCGACAAAGCTTTATGAAAGCAAGTCCATCGCTTTGAGCGCGCTACGTAGCATGAGATTTCTTGACCAGCGTATTTATGGCGTGGCCGCGGGTCCGCTGGCAAGCCTTGAGGAATGCGACGTGGTAATCATCCTGGGCGACGCTTACCAGATTATGCGTTGCATGCAAGGATACGCCTACAAATTCGGCGCGCCCGGCAGCCTCTGTTCTATCGGCAACCAAGCGATGTGCTCGGATTTGGCGGCAAAGCCTTTCGCGAGCCATGACATCAATATTTCCTTTCTATGCAAAGGAGCCCGGCTATACGCGAAGGCGGATCCCGGGGAACTGGGCATCGGTCTGCCCATAGACATGTTTCCCGCTTTTGTGGACGGGGTCGTACAGACAGTGAACCCTGTCAACCACCGCCATGAAAAAGAGGCTATCCTGGCCGCCTTGGATACCCCGGACGAATTGGGGATCGAGATCGACTTTGATGCCGATTATGGCAAGTTTTTGCGGGAATACGAGGAATATGCCGCTGAGATGGCTTCCTTATCTTAGCCCAGTAGCGCCCGCAGCGCCAGCGAATAGCTGCCCGCCCCAAACCCGGCGATCACGCCCCGGCAGACCGGCGCCAGCAAGGAGTGATGCCGGAATTCTTCCCTGGCGTAAACATTGGACATATGCACCTCCACCACCGGCGCCGGAATAGCGGCGATGGCGTCCCTGATGGCGACGCTGTAGTGGGTATAAGCGGCCGCGTTTAAGATTACGCCGTCGGCGCCGCCCGCCTCCTGCAGCGCCGTCACCAGTTCCCCCTCGGCATTGCTCTGAAAAAACTCGCAGCGCGCCCCCAATTGGGCCGCTTCCCTGGCCAAGGCCTCGCTGATTGCCGCCAGGGTGGCGGCCCCGTATTTTTCCGGCTCCCGCCGCCCCAGCAGATTCATATTGGGCCCGTTGATCACGACAATAGTTTTCATTCGCCCGCCTCCATCTTCGCCTAAGGACTCGTCAATTTATTGTTTGACGAGTCCTAATGATTGCTGTAGCAGCCGATAACCTCAAAATACTCGCAGGTAGCCGCGCAATGGCGCAGAACGGCGATGACGCGCTCGGACAAAATATTGCCCTCCACCTCCGCGAAGAAACGGAAGTTGCCGGCCGAGCCAGGCCGGGACTCAATGCGCAGCAGATTCAGGCCGCCCGCCATAAAAGGCATCAGAGTACCGCACAAAGCGCCGCTGCGGTGCTGGGTGGAAAAAGTAATGGAGATCAGGTTGTCCCCGGCGCTATATTCCGGCGCCCCGGCGATGGCGACAAAGGAGGTGCGGTTGTCGGCCGCGTCCATAATATCCGGCGCCAGCACCCGCAGCCCATTTAGCTCCGCCGCCCGCCGGGAGCCGATGGCGGCGGTCTTGCCATTGCCGGCCGCCGCGGCGATCTCCGCCGCTACCGCCGTATTGCGGCAGGCCGCGAGATCCCAGGCTCGGCCCCGCAGGAATTTCCCGCATTGCCGAAAGCCCTCCGAATGGGAATAGACCTCTCGGATATCGGCCAGGCCAACGCCCGCCGGCGCCAGCAGGCAATGATGGATATCCACCCAGGTTCGCCCCACTATATAACAGCCGTATTTGCGCAACAGATCGTAGGTCTCACCGATGGCGCCGGTTTTGGAATTCTCAATGGGCACGACGCCATAATCCGCTTTTTTCTCTTTTACCGCCAAAAACACATCCTCAAAAAATTCCGCCGCCTGCTTTTTGGCCGCCGGATACAGCCTCATCAGCGCCTGCTCGCTCCAAGCCCCCGGCACCCCCTGAAAAACGCAGGTCGTATCTTCCCTGATCGGCGGCCGGGCTGGCGGCAGCAGGGGATCCTCCCCCGGCAGGAGCAGTTCCCGCTCATGTTCCCGGCACAAAGCGACGACCGAGCGCATCAGCAGCGCCACCTCGCCCCGCAGCGCCGCCGGCGCTTGATCCGCCGCCCGCTCCACCACCTGTCGCTCCCGTTCCTCGTCCCAGATGGCGATATTGTTCTTGCCCTTTACCGCCGCCACCTGGCCGGCGATATCCAACCTCTCCTGAAACAAGGCGATCATTCCCTCGTCGATCTCGTCGATTTGCTGCCGCAGTTTGGCCAGTTCTTCTTTACCACTCATTTTTCCCACTCCCATCCTCATGAATTATTTCGCGTAATTGCCTGAGCTTGCGGGCCAACCGGTCAAACAAAACCGGGGTAATAGACTGCTGCCCGTCGCACAGCGCCTTTTCCGGCTGATTGTGCACCTCGATCATCAGCCCGTCCGCGCCCGCCGCCACCGCCGCCAGGGCCATAGGATATACCAAATCCCAATATCCGGTGCCGTGGGAAGGATCCACAATCACCGGCAGATGGGATTTTTTCTTTAATACCGGCACCGCCGACAGATCCAGGGTATTGCGGGTGGCCGTCTCAAAAGTGCGGATACCCCGCTCGCACAGAAGCACCGGGCTCTTGCCCTCCATCAGGATATAATCCGCCGCCGCCAGCAGCTCATCCAAAGTACAGGATGGCCCCCGTTTCAGCAGCACCGGCTTGCCCAACCTGCCCACCGCCCTGAGCAGGGGGAAATTCTGCATGTTGCGGGCGCCGATTTGGATGATGTCCACATCCGCGCCGAAAACCTCGGCGTATTCCTGGGACATGATCTCCGAGATCAGGGGCAGGCCGGTTTTTTCCCGGGCGATTTTCAGCAGCTCCAGGCCATCCAGGCCCAGGCCCTGAAAGGAGTACGGAGAGCTGCGGGGCTTGAAGGCTCCCCCCCGGAGGAAATTGGCGCCGGAGCGCTTGACATCCCGGGCGATGGACAATACCTGTTCCTCGCTTTCCACCGAGCATGGCCCCGCCATAATGACAAAAGCCCCGCCGCCGATTTTTTGGCCGGCGATCTCATAGACCGAATCCTGGGGATGAAAGCGGCGGCCCGCCAACCGATAAGGCTCCGACACGCTGACCACCCGTTCCACAAAAGCCCGGCGCAAAAGGCTATCGGCGGAGATACCTGTCAAGTCGCCCGCCAGGCCCAGCATACAGGCGTCGCCGCCCCGGATTTCCTGACAGAGCAGGCCCCGACCTGAGAGTTCCGTCCGGATGGTTTGGATCTGCTCTTTTGTGGCGTCGGGTTTTAGTACGATAATCATGGGCTTTCCCTTCTTTCTTCAGGATTTGGGCTGTCATTCTGATCGGGAATCAATCCCAATAGCTCCAAGGCCGCCGCCACTTGCCGGGACAGCGCCGGTTTGTCCAGGGGCCGGCCGCAAAAAAGCTCGTCGGCCAGCAGCGCCTGCCAAATCAACATGCCCAGGCCGTTGACAGCTCGGCGTCCCAGGGCCGCCGCTTCCCGCAGCAGCCTGGTCTGGGGCGGGTTGTAAATCAGGTCGCAGACTAAGCTGTCCACCGGTAGCGCCCGCAGGAAGCTTAAATCCGGGAAGTCCCAACCGCCGCCCGCCAGGCCCAGGGGCGTGGCGTTGATCAGGATGTCCGCGGCCGCCGCGGCGGTCGCCAGATCCGCCGGCGTCATACCGGCCCAAACGGCGAGGCCTGGCGAGGGGGCTGTGGCGACGCCCGCCCCGGGGCCGGCGGCAGCGGAGCTGGATGCGGTGCCCGCGGGGCTGGGGGCGGCGGAGTTTGCGGCCGCCCTTGTGCTGGACGCGGTTCTGGACTCGGCTGTAGCTCTCACCGCTGGGCCGGGCACATAGCTTGACTCGGGACCGGCACCCATCCCTGTGCCGGTCCCGGGACCGCGCGTTGCCCGGTTGACCCGCTCCGCCGCGGCCGCCGCCTGCTCCAGCCGGCGGGCCAAAATCCTTACGCCCGCCGCCCCGGCCATCACCGCTTTCAGCGCCGCGGCCGACGCCGCCCCGCCGGCGCCCAGGATCATCACCCGCCGGCCGGCGAAGCCGGCGCCCGCCTGCTCCAGCGCCTGTGCCAGGCCGTCCATATCGGTATTATAGCCCCAATATTCCCCCTCCCGGAGCGCCACCGTATTGACCGCCCCGCACAGGGCGGCCGCCTGATCCACCCCATCCAAAAAGGGGATGATCGCCTGCTTGTGGGGAACGGTAACATTGAACCCCCGCAAACCGGCGCTTTTGGCGGCGGCGACAAACTCACCCAACCGACCCCTGGGTACATGGATGGGGTCGTAGGCCGCCGCCCAACCGATTTGGGCGAAAACCGCCCCATGGATAGCCGGGGACAGCGTATGCCCGATAGGATCACCGATCACGGCGAAGCCGTCGCCCGGATAGACGCTTCGAATCAGTGCCAGCAGGCGCCGCAGCGCCGTCGCCTGATCGGCAACGTTGGTCAATACAGCGTCGGCGCCGGACAAATACAGCGGCCGGCGCTCTGCCGCCAAGGGGAAAAGCCGCCGGGCGTCGCCGGCCAGCAAGGGGCGCGCGCCGCTGTCGATGGCCTCCGCGATCAACTCCGGCGGCCGATCCAAAAAGATCACCAAGCCATTTTCCCGCAGCCGGCGCAGATTTTCCTCCCGCAGCACCACGCCGCCGCCGGTGGCGATCACCGTTTTTTGCCCCCGGGCCGCCGCCGCCGCGATTTGGCTCTCCAGCCGCCGAAAACCCGCCTCGCCCCATTGCCGGAATATGTCCTTAATAGGCATACCAGCCTGTTTTACCGCTTCCTCGTCCAGATCCACAAAGCCCAGGCCCGCTGACGCCGCCGCCAGGGCGCCCAAGGTAGACTTGCCGCTGCCGGGCAGCCCGATCAAAACAATATTTCTCATTCCGCCCAGTCCTTTCCGCCGCCTTGATCGCCGCCGTCAGCACTATCGCCGCCGCCTTGGATCGGCGCCAGCCGGGCCGCCGCCAGCAGGCAATCCAGCAAGCTCAACGCCAAAGCCGCCGCCACCGCCGGCGCCGCCCGGGGCGCCACACAGGGATCATGCCGCCCTGATATACGCAGCTCCGTTTCCCGCCACTCAGCGCTGTCCACCGTTCGCTGGGGTTTGGCGATGGACGGCGTAGGTTTCAGCGCCGCCCGGACGACCACCGGCAAGCCATTGGTAATACCGCCCAAAATACCGCCGTTGTGATTGGTGTAGGCCCGGATGGCGCCCTGATCCAGATACAGCTCATCATTGGCCTGGCTGCCCAGCAGACCGGCGAAACGAAAGCCCTCGCCAAACTCCACGCCCTTGACCGCCGGGATCGAGAATAACAGAGCCGCCGCCCCACTTTCCAGCGAGCCAAAAAACGGCTCACCCAAACCGCCGGGCAGGCCTAAGGCCGTCGCCTCCACAATTCCCCCCACCGAGTCCCCCGCCGCCTTGGCCGCCAAAATCACCGCTTTCATCCGCTCACCGGCGGCGGCGCCGGCCGGAAAATCCCTGTCGGCGACCTGCCGGTAAGCTTCCGAGTCAATCGGCGCCTCCGTATCCTCCACCTCGCCAATCCGGACGATCCGGGCCAATACCGTCGTTCCCCGCCTGGCCAAAAGCTGCTTCGCCACAGCGCCGGCAAACACCAGCGGAGCGGTGAGCCGGCCGGAAAAATGGCCGCCGCCCCGCATATCCGCGTGGCCACCGTATTTCAACAATGCCGTCCAATCCGCGTGACCCGGCCGCAGCTTGGTGTCATAATCCCCGGACTGGCTGTCCTGATTGCGGATTATAGCGCCAAGGGGCGCGCCGGTGGTCTTGCCCGCCCACAGCCCGCTGAGAATCTCCGGCGCGTCCGCCTCCCGCCGGGCCGTGGCGTAGGTTTCCTGCCCCGGCGCCCGCCGGGCCATCTCCCGGCCCACCAAAGCCAAATCGATCCTTTCCCCCGGCGGTAGCCCATCTATGATTATGCCCACCGCCGGGCCGTGGGACTCGCCGAAAATCGACAACCGCAACGCGTTGCCCCAAGTATTCATGCCTCGCCCTCCTATCCGCTGATACTTTTCGCCTAACTTTTTCGCCTGATATTTCTCGCCTGATACTTTTCGCCTGATACTTCTCGCTTACCGCTTTTCGTTTACTGTTTTTCGCTTTTCTCAAAATCCCGCCAAAAATCAGGATAAGACTTATCCACGCTCCGCCAGCCCTCCAAGGCGACTGCCCCGGCGCAGCCAATAGCGGCCAGTGCCACCGCCATGGCGATACGATGGTCGCCCGCCGCGTCGGCCCGGCCCCCCGGCAGCGAAGGCTGGCCCTCAATGATCAGCGAATCCGGACCCGCGCCAATCCTGCCGCCCAGACCGCTCAGCGCCGCCACCAACGCCGCCAGCCGGTCGCTCTCTTTGAAACGCAGTCGGCCGGCATTGATGATCCGGCTGGTACCCTCGCCAAAGCAGCACAACGCCGCTATAGGCGGCACCAAATCCGGTATTTCCCTGGCGTCCACCGTGACCGCTTTCAGTCGGCCGCCTCGATCACCTCGGCCGGGCCGCGCGCCCAGCAGCCCGTCCCGCCATTCCACCGACGCTCCCATAGCCGCCAGGACAGACAGGATGGCCCGATCGCCCTGCCGGCTGTCCGGCCTGAGGCCGGCGCAGAGCGTGTCCCGGCCCAGCGCGCCGGCGGCCAGAAAGAAAGCCGCCTGGGAATAATCCCCCTCCACCTCATAGTCGGCTGGCCGGTAACGCTGCCCGCCCCGGATGAGATAACCGTTCGCCTTTTCCTCCACTGTCACGCCGAAGGCCCGGGTCACATCCAGAGTCAAATCCACATACCGCCGGGACTCCAGGGGGGTCGTCAGCTGTATCTCGCTGTCGCCGTCGGCCAAAGGCAGGGCCAAAAGCAGGCCGGACACAAACTGGGAGCTGATATCGCCGGGCACCTCGTAAACACCGGCCCGCAGCGGCCCCCGCAGCCTGACCTCCCTTTGATCCCAGGCAAACGCCAGCCCCCGGTCGGCAAACAAGGCCTCGTATACCCCCAGCGGGCGGGCCAACAACCGGCCCCGGCCCGTAAATACCGTCTCCCGCCCGGATAATCCGGCCAAAGGAATCAAAAAACGCAAGGTGGAGCCAGACTCGCCGCAGTCGATCCGACCACCCGTCGCCGGCTGGCCGCCCCGCAGCCGCAGAACATCGCCTGCCAGGCGCCAGCTGCCGCCCAAGGCGCCAACGCCCGCCAAGGTGGCCCGGATATCCTCGGACAGGACGACGCCCCGGATCGCGCTGTCCCCCGCCGCCAGCGCCCCGCAAAGGATCGCCCGGTGGCAAAGGCTCTTTGAGGGCGGTACCGTCACTATACCGGCAGGAAAACGCCCGATAATTTTTGCCGGCTCCGCCCTGGCCCGCCCCCCGCCCGACGGCGCCACCTCGCCCCGGGCCGGCTCGGGCCGCCCCCCGCCCGACGGCGGCCGCTCGGCCGGCAGCCAGCCCTCCGCCGCCAACTCGGACAATAACTCCCCCAATCTATCCCCCTCCACTAAACAGGTCGTCGCCGCCCCGATTTCTCTCAACAGCACCAGCCTGACGCCGGCGCCGGCGCTTTTTTTGTCCAGGGCCAGCAAAGGCAGCAATTCCCCGGCGGTATAAGGGCAGCGCGTATCCAGGCCATACAGCTCCAGCAAATCCCGCAGCGCCGCCGCCGTCCCCGCCGCCGTGACGCCCGTCTTCTCCCCCAGGGCGGCGGCCAACACCATGCCAATGGCCACAGCCTCCCCGTGATTATGCCGGCTGTAATCGCCCAGTCGCTCCGCGGCGTGCCCAAAGGTATGCCCAAAATTGAGCAGCGCCCGCTCCCCGGTATCCCGCTCGTCCCGCTCCACAATCCCGCTCTTGATCCGGCAACACTCGCCGATCACGTCCGTCAACTCGATCCCAGGCCTGGCCGCCTTTTCCCGCAGGCCGGCAAACAGGCCCGGGGCGCTGATCGCCCCGTATTTGATCACCTCCGCCAGCCCGCAGCGAAACTCCCTGGGCGCCAGGGTTCCCAATACCTGTGTATCGATAATAACGAGCTTGGGCTGATAAAATACGCCCACCAGATTTTTGCCGGCGGCCAGATTGACGGCTGTCTTGCCGCCGACGCTGGAATCCACCTGGGCCAGCAAGGTCGTGGGCGCCTGAATGTACGCTACGCCCCGCATCCAGGTCGCCGCCGCCAAAAGCGATCACCAGGCCGTCCCGCCGCAGCCTCATCCCGGCGAAGGCGTCGTAAAGCCGCTCCAGGCCCCGCAGCGACTTGCCGCCCTCGCCGGGCTCAAGGATCAGGGGCGTAAAGCCGACGCCGGCCTGGGCCAGCGCGGCTGTAAACACCTCGCCGTAAAGCCGCCAGACCGTGGCGTCCGTTACCGCGGCCACGCCAGCCCCCGGCGGCGACCATTGGCCGATCAGCTCGCCCAATGCCGGCAGCAGTCCCTCCCCCAGCAAAATATCGTAACCGTTTTCAGGCAATCCTACCCTCAGCGTCGTCATCGCCTCGCCCCTCCCTTTAAATCCCTTCCAATACAAAAAAAGAGGATCCACGTACATGAACCCTCTCCGAATCATCAAAACCGATTGTGTGTTTTGCCCGGTATCTAGGCGCTCAAGGCACGGCGGTCTTTAATTTTTCACAGCGGCAAGCGCTGAGGCGAAAAACGCCCCAGCTAAACATAAAGTCGAATACCAACGCGGCTGTGAAAATAATAGCGGCCATAAATTCCTCCTGCGGCTCTCGCTCCCGCGACCCTTGCTCTCTTGTTGAAGTATAGCACAAAATTTGGGGATTGCAACCGTTTTTTTGCCAATTCTTTCACCCCGTTTTTTGTTTCTTTTTTTCTTTGTTTTTTTGATATTTTAGTATAACGTATATTATTATTTATTGATTAACCGAATTTGACTTATCGAAAATTTTAATATAAACTTGAGTCGCTGATCACGGGCGGGATGAGGATTGATAAAATGGATTTCAAGCAGTTGGAAGCTTATACACAAGTGATTGAGCTTAGCAGTTTCTCAAAAGCCGCGGACGGGTTGCATCTGTCCCAGCCGTCAGTGAGTTTATATATAAGCGCCTTGGAAAAAGAGTTGCAAATCCAATTGCTGTATCGCTCAACCAAAGAAATCGCCCCCACAAGGGCAGGAACAATTTTTTATGAGTACGCGAAAAATATACTAGCGTTATGCGACAAATCCGTTTTGGCGCTGCGAGACTTCGCCAACGACGCCGCGGGAGATATCAGCATTATCGCCTCCTCCGTGCCGGCGCAGTACATTCTGCCGGAGGCGCTGGCGGCTTTTCACAAGGCTTATCCCAATATTTCGTTCCAGCTGGAGCAGGCGGACACAGCCGAAGTGGTGAGTGGTATCGCCGCGCGAAAAGGGGATATCGGGTTCGCTGGAGCAAAGCTGAAAAATCCCAAATGCGTATATGAGACATTTATGACCGAGCGACTGGTGGTTATCGCGCCGAATCAAGAGCGATTTCAAGATCTGTCCCCCAAAGACGCGCTGGAAATTTTCCGGGATGAGCCGTTTATCGCGCGGGAGCAAGGCTCCGGCACAAGGTTAAGCTATGAGGAGTTTTTGCGAGAGATTGGTCTGCCGCCGGAAAAATTGCGAACGGTAGCGAGCTGCAACAACACGCAAAGCATACTCCACGCGGTGGCTTGCGGCCTTGGCGTATCTATCGTCTCGGAGTTGGCCGCTAAACGCGGCTTGCGCCAAAATATGATCGCTCGGTTGGACATACCCTTTGAGCTGCCCCGCAGAGATCTGTATATCGTTACGAAAAAGGACTTCCCCATGCCACCGGTGGTGGAGATGTTTTTGAGATTTATCAGACAAAGTGACTCAAGCCATACCTGATTTTATTTCGCGGGGCATTTTATTTGAGGTATTTGGAGGCAGCGGGAGGATTGGCGAGGCGGCGAGGCGGGGGTGTAGATACTTTTAGCTGGTATAATGGGAATATATGGATTACATGGATTATCGCCGGAACAGCGTGTTACTTAGGTATTTGCCCGCGACTATCGTAATGCCGCAAAATTGGAACG
>JAISDE010000057.1 GCA_031265035.1 Peptococcaceae bacterium
TCTGGGGGAAAAGGAAGGTTTTTTATTTCTGCTGTAAGTATAGCTCTATTATTGATAATGATTCCTATTGTAATTGAAAGCTTTTTGTCGGATAATGAATATGAGAGCGACGAATTGACGGCGCCTTGTACAGCGCTAATTCAGGGAGGTTGGGAATAAAATGAAAAACATGAAAATTAAAAAAAAGCTGCTGCTGGGTTTTTTTCTGGTGGCGATTTTCTCAGCTATTGTCGCCGTCGTCAGTATCATGTCCTTATCAAGCTTGAGTGAAAGCCAGAACCAAATGTATTTATTAAGTAACAATATCAATCTGATTGACGCGTTGATAATCAATCTTGGTGAGCAACGGATATATTATAGGCAGGGTATTATTGATATTGAGTCGCCGGAGCGGCGGGCGGCGGCGATAGCGATGCTGAGAAGGGAGATGACGGAGTTTGAGGATTTGGTCAATCTTTTGCGGGAAAGCTTGCAAACGACCAGCGGGCAAGCGTATTTACAGCAAATCCGGGATAATTACGCCGCGTATGTGCCTCTCCGGGATAATCTGGTACGGGATATTGAGGCCGGCAATATGACGGGGTTGCCGGAGAAGTTGGACGAGATCGTCAAGGCCGTCCAGCCGCTCATTGATACGGCTAAAAGCTTCAACGAGACCGGTTTGGACAAAAGCGAGCAGGATAATAAAGAAGGCGCTTTTCTCGCCTTGGCGCTTACCTGGGTCATGATCGGCCTGGGCGCCCTGGCGGTGGGCCTGGCGGTCTTTTTTGGCACATACATTTCCAAGCTGATCGCCACGCCGATATCCCGGTTGGCGGAAGCGGCGGAGAAATTGTCCCTGGGTAATGTGGATGTCGATGTAGCTTATGACAGTAAGGATGAGGTGGGCGACTTGTCCCAGTCCTTTCAAAAAATGGCCGACGCCATCCGGGAGCAGGCCAAGGTGCTGCTGCGGATCGCCGACAGCGATTATACCGTGAATATTGGTGTCCGCTCCGAGAATGACGATGTGAATCGCGCGATCAATACGATGCTGGACAGCAACAATAGCCTGATCTCCAACATTCGCACCTCGTCCCAGCAGGTTTCCACCGCCTCAAAGCAAATGTCCGACGGCGCCCAAAACCTGGCCTCCGGCTCTACTCAGCAGGCGGCGACGATTGAGGAATTTTCCGCCTCCATTACGGAGGTGCAAAACCAGTCGGAGGAAAATACCCGGATGGCCCAGGAGGCTTTTCAGGATGTGCAGCGCTCCGAGGAACTCATGAAGCAAAGCATGGTCTCCATGGAGCGCATGACCCAGGCGATGCGTCAAATCGACGATAGCAGCCAGAATATCGCCAAGATTATCAAGGTGATTGACGATATAGCTTTCCAGACCAATATCCTGGCTTTGAACGCCGCTGTGGAGGCCGCCAGGGCCGGGCAGTACGGCAAGGGCTTCGCGGTGGTGGCGGAGGAAGTGCGCAACCTGGCCTCCAAATCCGCCGAGGCGGCCAAGGAGACCTCCGCTTTGATCGCGGCCAGCACCGGCAAGGTGTCCGAAGGCAACGCTATTGTGGCCGAGACCAATGAGAGCCTGAAAGCCGTGGCGGAAATCGCCGGCAAGACGGCGGCTTCCATGGGCAATATTCAGGAGTCTTCCCGGCGGCAGAGCGTTTCTATTACCGAGATAACCAGCGGCATCGGCCAGCTTTCCTCCGTTGTGCAGGAGAATTCCGCCACCGCCGAGGAGAGCGCCGCCTCGGCGCAGGAAATGAGCGCGCAGGCGGAAATGCTGAATGGCATCGTGACCCGCTTTAAGCTGCGGACTGGCGCCGGCGCTTACGCCGCCGCCCCGGCCGCGCCGCAGTACGACGCTCATCAGTACGCGGCCGTCCAGTACGCCGCTCCGCCCGCGGCCGCCGATTATCAGTTTTTGGAGGAGAACTCCGATAAGTACAGTTTTTAAACCTAGCGAGAGTAGCTTTTAAAGCGCGCTCAGGCGAAAAAGGCGGGAAAGGCGACAAGGCGGCGAGGCGGGAAAGTGGCAGGCAAGGGTATAGAATACTGAATAAAAGGCGAGAGCGCGGCACGAACCGCGCTCTCGCCTTTTATTTGGTCATTATTGGTCATTGTTGGTCATTATATGTTGTGGTGATTACGGCTGTACCGTCACGTTAAATTCATATCTCGCGTTAACCTCCGCTACAGTCGGCATATCGAATAATACCGCGGTTTTGTTGCCAGCGCTTTCCGGTATGTACCGTCTAAGGCGGTTTAGCAGTTTGTCGCGCTCGCGGGTTGTAAATTGCGGCGGCGTATTGAAAACAAGCAGCATTGAGATAGGTTTGCGTATTTGGTTGCCAGCGGCGACCCAAACGAACAAACCGTGTTCCAGCTTCTTAATCATCCGTCGGGCAAAATCGACTGGGTGTGTCAGCTCATAAAAAGATTCCGCTTGCGATTTATCAATCGCGGCTTGAACCGCTAAGTCATCAGACAGGTTGACGTAATTCTTTGTCTCAACCAGCAGTAGCGATTTGTCACTTTCGGCAATGAAATCAACGATGCTCGCGCCGTCGAATTTGTTAGCTGGTATATCGACCGGTTGGGCAAACAGAAAGCCTGTGAAGTCAAACCACATCTTACTTTCTGTATATTTCATTTCGGTTTTACCCCCGCTTTCTCCGCCATAACGCGAACAACTCGCGAGTATAATTTGTCGCCGGCTTCCTCAATTGAGTTGCCGTCTAACGAAATATAATCATTGGCGACATCGGCGACAATCTGATCGCCATCTTTACGCAGGTTGAGGTAGCGGAGTGTATCTTCCGATTTCTTATTTAACTCAAACCAACGAGCGACATCATAACTGTGCGTGGCCGCGAAAATTTGCACCCCGCCGCGCTGAAGCTCAAGCAGAATGTCAACTAGGATTGGAATTAGCTCAGGATTGACGCTTGATTCCGGCTCGTCCCAAAACAACACGCTCCCACTCTCAAGCAAGCCGTTACGGAGCAGCTTCCACAGCAGTCCGAGCTTGCGGAATCCGCTTGCCTCAAATGAGAAGGGCAGCTTACTTAAATCCGATTTGACAACATAGAATGTGTCGTTCTCGTATATGACCTCGCCATCAATTTCCGCTTTTATCTTGTCGAGAGTCTTTGCCGCGTTTGGAGTTATTTTGCGCGTTACTGGCAGTTCCGCTTTCGACAAGATGTCAATCAGCGTTTGGTCAAACGGCATCTCGCGCTCGTTATTGAGGGCGAGAAATCCTTTTGAGCGCGATAAGATCTCATCAGTCGGAATATAGACAGCGGGCAATTTATATAACCCGTCAGCATTTCTCCCGCCGCCCATAAAGATGCCGCCCGTATTGGGCAGATCGATACTAGCGTTGGCGTCAAAGTATTTCCCAACAGGTCTTGATCCCGCTAAATCACAGCAAAAGTACATAAACTTCATCAGCGTCGTTTTGCCGCTACCGTTGCGGCCGATAAGCACATTGACGCCGGGGCAGAAATCCGCCGCGAAATCTCCTTTGAACACAAGGAAATCCCGGATCTCCACTCGCGTAATAGCGTTTGTCATCGCAGTAGCCTCCCCAGAAATCTTGGTCGGATCACCATGACCAACTATAACATTTGCTTTGCCGTATATCAAGTAGGTAAAATGCTCTGGAGGTAAAAAAAGAAAAATTAAAAATGTATTTACAGAAATGTTAATGTATGGTATATTAGGAAAGAAAGGGGGGCGGGGATGGAGAGCGGGGCGTTTGAGCAATGTCTTCAGGAAGTGGAGGAAGTTCTCTCTGTGCGGGCGGGGCAGGAGGGCGGCTGGTCTGATCAGACAGTACACAGGATTTTGCAGGCGCTGGTGCTGGAATGCGGTCGCAAATATGATTTGGCCCTGACGGACAAGGAGCTTTTGCTGCGGCAGCTGTTTAACCGTTTCCGTCGGCTGGATCGCTTGCAGCCGCTGATGGAGGACGACGAGGTGACGGATATTTTGATCAACGGCCGCCAAAATGTGTATGTTGAGCGGTTGGGTGAGTTGGTCGCCACCGGGATCGCCTTTGAGAGCGACGGTCAGGTGACCGAGCTGGCGCAGCGGATTTGCGATCAGGTACACAGGCAGGTGAATCAGGCTAATCCGATGGTGGATGCCCGGCTGCCCGACGGTTCCCGCCTGGGCGTTGTGCTGCCGCCGGTGGCGCTGGACGGGCCGGTTTTGGCTATCCGCAAATTCGCCGCCCGCAGTTTTACGCTGGCGGAGCTGACGGCCAGGGGTACGCTGACGGAGGCGGCGGCGTCTTTTTTGGCGGCGGCGGTGGCGGAGCGGCGGGCTATTTTTATCAGCGGCGGCACCGGCAGCGGCAAAACTACCTTGCTAAACACACTGGCCAATCTGGTGCCGGCCGGAGAGAGGATTGTGACGGTGGAGGACGCGGCGGAGCTGCGGATCACCGGGCAGGCCAATTTGGTTCGGCTTGAGGCCAGACCGCCCAATACGGAAGGGAAGGGGGAGATTACTATGCGGCAATTGGTGCGAATGGCTTTGCGCCTGCGGCCTGATCGCATCATTGTCGGGGAGGTGCGGGGGGAGGAAGCCCTGGATATGCTGCAAGCGATGAATACGGGGCATAAAGGCGCTATGTCCAGCGGCCACGCCAATTCCGCCGGGGATATGCTGGAGCGGCTGGAGACTATGGCGATGATGGCCGGGCTGGGGCTGCCGGCCCAGGCGATTCGCCGGCAGATCGGCGCCGCCTTGGATCTGGTGGTGCATATGGAGCGGCGGGAGGATGGGCGGCGGCAGGCGGCGGAAATTTTGGTGATTTTGGATTGGCGGGGAACGGAAGCGGCGACTAGGCAGGTCTATAAGCGCGAGGCGGGTGTGTAGGCGAGAAGTAGGCGCGAGGCGGGTGTGCAGGCGTGAGACGGATGTGTAGGCGTGAAGTAGGCGCGAGGCGGGTGTGTAGGCGTGAAGTAGGCGCATAGGCATAAAGTAGGTGTATAGGGGTGGCGACAGTTAAGTTGACAGTGAGAGCAGACAAAGCGGAAGATGCCGGAGGCAGGCGGGGAGGATCCGGTTGGGGCACCGGAGTTTGGCGGCGTTTGGGGCGGCTCGGCTTGCCGCTGGCCGGCGGGATACTTTTGGCCAGGTTGTATTTTCGCCAGGGTCTCCTGACGCTGGCGGCGGCCTTGTTGATTCTGGGCGTGACGGAACCCTTGCTGGAAAGCGTCCGGCTGGACAGCGCCAGGAGCCGGCGCCGCCGGGCGATGACCGGCTGGCTGGAAGAACTGGCGATGGGGTTGCGGGCCGGGCTTAGTTTGCCGGCGGTCACCGGCGACTTGGCGGATCGGATCCTGCAAAACGGCGGGCGGGACAAGCCTTTGCTGGCGGCCTGGCGGGACTGCCGGGGGCGGCTGGCGCTGGGTTATCCTATCGGCAGGATTTACCAGGATCTGGCGCTGGCGGTGGAGCTGCCGGAAATGCGTTTTCTGGCCGCTGTGCTAAACTCGGCTGTGCAGACTGGCGTCAGCCTGACGACGGTATTGCTGAAAAGCGCCGCCAGCCTCAGGGAGCAAATAGAGGTGAAAGAGTCCCTGGCCGCCTATTTATCAGCCCGCCGGTTGGAGGGCAGCCTGCTGGCGGCGGCGCCGGCGGTGTTTACCGGCGTTTTGCGGCTGACGGCGCCGGCCTATATGGCGCCGCTTTTTGAAGGCCCGGGCCGGGTGATCATGCTGATCGTGTTCGGCTTGCAGCTCTTGGGGGCGGGCGGATTTTTCCGGCTGCTGCTGGGCGAAAGCTGGGAGGGCGAAAAGCTGGCGCTGGCGGACTTTCAGGAGGGGATAGCGCTGCAAATGCAAGCCGGGTTGAATCTGCCCGCGGCGTGGCAGCAGGCGGCCAATTGTCAGATCGCCGCCTTGGCCGGCGCCGAAAAAGAGGCGATCCGGGGCAAAAGGCTGGGACAGAAAGAAAAGGCCAAGGGGGCTGGCGGCGAAAGACGCGAAAAACGCGAAAGGAGCGAAAGGAGCGAAAGGAGCGAAAGGCGCGAAAAACGCGAGAAGGGCGAGAGGGGCGATAAGGGCGATAAGGGTGAGAAGCGGGCGGCGGGCGGCATATTGGGGACAGGCGCGAAACGGGAGAAAGGCGCCAAAAACCTGGCGTTGAGCCTGGCGTTGATCCAGCGGCAGCTGGCCTTTGGCGCCTCTTTTACCGGGATGCTGTCTGCCTTGCCGACGATGGAGGGAGCGGGGGATTTGGCCGGCCTGGCGGCGCTGATTCGGCAAAATCACCGGTTGGGCGGCGCCGCGTTGGCGGCGGCGTTGCAGCAAGCGGCGACAGAGGAACGGCGGCGTTATGTGCGGGAGAGAAAGGCCAGGGGCGGGCGGCAGGAGATTTGGCTCCTGTTTCCGATGATCGTGCTTTTGATCTCGGCCTTGTTGCTGACCGCCGGGCCGGCGCTGTTGAGCCTGTGAGCTGGGCCGGCGGCAAAATGTAGGCCTGCGGGGATGAGAGGGGCAAGAGACAAAAAGGTATGGATTATAGGACAAGCCCGGAAGGGCTAGAGAGAGGAAGGAGAAAAGGATGAAGACGTTTTGGGCGGAGGAAAAGGCTTTGGGCACGGTGGAGATTATCCTGATTTTGGCGGTGTTGGTGGGAATCGCCCTGATTTTCCGACAATATATTTTTTCCTTTGTCAGGGATATTATGGCAAATATCCTGGGCGATAGCACGGTAAATATCCGGGACAATCCGCTGAATCTGTGAGGCCGGGGCTGGGGGGCGGCGATGAGAAAAATCGCCGCGGCCCGGAGTTGGCGCGGGAGCAGGGAGGCAGCCTGACGGTGGAGGGTTTTTTGGTGCTGCCGCTCCTTATTTTGGTCGTCCTCTTGCTGCTGGCCGGGGCTTTGCGTTGGCGGGCGGAGGTGGAGAGAACGGATCAGGCGCTGCCCGCCGCCGGGGCGACAGAGGTTGAGGCTGGGTCGGCCGGCCAGGCGGCGGGGCCGGCCAGGACGATCCGAAACGCCGATTTTATTGTGGACATGGGATATAGTATAAAGGAGCTGTTGCCGGGATGGAGCCAAGGGATTCTGCCATAATCACCCCGCCGGGAGCAAAGGCGCGGCTGGGGGCAAGGACGCGGCCGGGGGCGAGGGCATGGCTGGGCGGCGGGGCGAGACCGGGGGCAAGGGTACGAGCGGCGGCAAAGGCGCGGCTGGGCGGGTTTGCCGGCCAGGCTGGCGGGATCAGCGTTTTTTTGCTGCTGACAGCGGCCGGCTTGCTGGTTTTGTTTTTGACGGTGCTGAATTATGGGCGTTACCGCTTGGCTTGCCGGCAAACGGAAACAGCCCTGGAAGCCGCCATGATGTCCGTGCTTTCCTGCTACCAGGCGGATTTGGCTCGGGAAATGGGCTTGTTTGCCCTGGATAGCCGGGATGAGGATTTGACAGCTCTGGGCAGGGAATATTTCGACGCCAATCTGGGCGCGGCGGACACCTTCAACGGGATGGCGGCGACGGATTTTCAGCTTTTTTATCCCCAGGCGGGACGAATTGCCCAGCCGGAAACATTGGAAACCCAGGCGGTGGAACAAGAACGCTTGGGTGGGGTGGTGGCTATGGCCGGGGATTTGCTGTCCTTTCTAGGGATCAATGGCGGCGATGTGTGGGCGGAGTTGGCCGGGCCGGGATCGGCGGCGGGCGGCGCCGACCTAGGCGGCGATCCGAACGGCGGGGTGGCGGGAGGCGGCGCCGGGGCCGGGCCTGGGTCTGACGCGGCTTTACAGGAGCGGGCCGCGGCGGAGGCGAAGTCCGGCAAGTTGAAGCTGTGGCATTTTTTGCTGCCCTGGCCGGCGCAGGGTGGTTTTTCCACGGCGCGGCTGCCCGCCGGCATCAATTCCGGCGCCGAGGCCGGGGCGGCGGGGGACGATGGGGCGGAATTGGAGCGGTATTTGCGTTTTTGGAACCAGTATTTGCTTGGAGCCGAGGCCGGCGGCGAGGCGGCGGAGGCTTCCGGGGCCTCGGGGGATTTGCCTGCCGGAGGCGAAGGCGCCGCCGCCGGCAGCCTGGGCGGGGATGGGGCAGGCGCAGGAACAGGCGGCGCGGGCGGAGCAGGCGGAGCGGGCGGGGAAGCCGGGGAGAGCGAGGCGAATGAGGGGAGCGGGGCGACCGCCGGCTGGGAGATAAGTGGCGCCGCGGCGTTTTTTGGCGGCTTTATGCGGGAATTTCAGGAAAATCTCCAGTCGGCCCTGACCAAGGGGGTCAATAAAGCGCTGCTGGGTGAGTATATTCTGGGGCAAATGGACTACGCCACCGCCAAACCCGCCGCCAGCCGGTATTTTGCCAAGGGTGAGGTGGAGTATATATTATGGCGTCATCCCAATAGCTGGGATAATTTGCGGCACATGGCCCTATCACTTTTTTTGCTGCGGGGCGGGATCCGGGTAATTGGCTCTTTGGCGGCCAGCGGGCAAGTGAATGAGGCGACGATCGCGAAGGCCCTCTGGGATGGGGTGACGGGCGGGAAAGAAGACGTGGAGCGGCTCTTTGCCGGGGAGCGGATTCCGGCCTTGCCGGGGCGAAGCCAATTGACCATGTCCTATCAGGATCATTTGCGGCTTTTTTTGTTCTGTCAAAGTCGGGATAGCCAGCTGCGGGGGCTGCGTACCTTGTTGCAGGTGAATTTGTGGGCCTGGGCCGGCGGCGGGCAGCAAAGCGCGGTCGGGGCGGTCGCGCCTCGGCCGGAAGATTTTGGCCCGGAATATTTCGCGGCGGAGATCACGGCGGCGGCGGAAGCCAAAATGAGGCTCTGGCCTCTGGGCGAGCTGACGGTACGGCGAAGCGCCGCGGCGGGGTACGACAGGCCCTTCGCGTTAGTTCGCTGAAGTTAGCTGATTTGTGGACAGTTCCTCGGATTCGCGTTAGTTCGCTGATTTGTGGACAGTTCCTTGGATTAGGCGGTTGGGGAAGGAGGCGGGAAACATGGTGAGAGTCGGCGCCGGCGACAGAATGAGGGGTAAATCTGTCCCCCGGGGCGGGTTGCTGGGCAATCGGCGGGGATCTTTGAGCCTGGAGGCGCTGCTGACCTTGCCGGTCTTGCTGCTGGCGGCGCTGCTGTGCGCCGGGTTGATCCGAACCGCCCAGGCGGCGCTGGTGCTGGATTACGCGCTGGCGGCGGCTTGCCGGGATCTGGCGGACAGCAGCTATTTGCTGCGGCAGGCGGAAGGGCTGGGTATGTCCTTTTTGTCGTCGTCATCGTCGGGCGGCGGGCTGAGTGGCGACCTGAGCGAGGGGTTGAGCGGCGGGCTGAGTGGCGACCTGAGCGGCGATCTGGGCGTCGACCTGGGCGGTGGGTTGAGCGAGGAATGGCTTGCCGGGGAAGCCGGCGACGGGCTGCGGGAATTGCTTGGCGCGGCCAGGGCCAGGGCTTGCCTGGCAAGCCATTTGACGCTGGATCCGGCGATCGCCGGGGCTATCACTTGGGAAAAAGCTCGGCTGCCGGCCGGCTGGCATGAGGATAAGGCGGCAGAAGACGCTGGCGGGATATGGAGTGAGCTTGGCCAAGCGCTGAATGGATGGCTGGCCTCGCCGTCGGGAGAGGGGCAGGAGGAAGCGGCGGCGGCCCTTTGGACTGCCGGTGAGGATGATGATGTCTTGCTGGCGGTAAGGCTAACGCCGGCCCGGCTGGACGGGCTGACCGCCCTGCTGCCGGAAAGCTGGACGCTGACCTTTATCAAAAGGCAAAAAGCCTGGCTGATCGGTCGCAACATCTTGCCGGAGCGGGGGCTGGAGCAAGCCGCCGGGCAAAAAGAGAAAGGAGCGTTGGTTTATATTACCCGCTGGGGAACCAGATATCACAGGGACGACTGCCGTTATCTGGCCAAAAGCAAAATTCCCGCCTACCTGAACCGGCTGGCCGGGGTTTATCTCCCCTGTCAGATTTGCCGCCCGCCCGCCCGGCAGGAGTGAGACGCCCGCCAAAGGAGCGGCCCCCGCGAAGAAAGCGGCCCGGCGAAAGGAGCGGCTACAGCGGCGTGACGCCAGATTATCAGCGATCCCGCCGGCGCTTTTCCAATTCTTCCAGCAAGTTGTCATTCAGCACCCGAATATAGGTGCCCTTCATACCCAGGGATTTGGTCTCGATCACGCCGGCGCTCTCAAATTTTCGCAGGGCGTTGACAATCACGGAGCGGGTAATGCCCACCCGGTCGGCGATCTTGCTGGCCACCAGCAACGCTTCTTTGCCGTGCAACTCCCTGAAAATATGCTCTATCGCTTCCTGCTCCGAATAAGAAAGTGTGCCGATAGCGATCTGCACCGCCGCTTTTTGCCTGGCTTCCTCCTCGATTTTTTCCGAGCGAGCCCGCAGAATCTCCATTCCAATGACCATGGCGCCATATTCGGCCAGGATGGTATCCTCGTAATCAAATTCCTCTTTGTTGAATTTGGTCAGAACCAGCGTGCCCTGCCGCTGCCCGCTGACGATGATGGGCACGATAGTGGTCACCTTGCCGTCATAATTGCAGCCGTCGTTACCAATCTCATCCAAAACGCAGTCCCTTTTCTCATTGGACAGGTTCAGCGCTGTCTGAGGCACTCGCAGCAAAGACTCGTTGTGACTTTCCGTCAAGGCGGTATTGGAGGCGAAAAAATGCTCCAGCGCCGGGCAGCCAAAATCGTCCATAAAAGAATAGCCCAACAGCTTGCCGTTGATGCCCGTCACGTAAATATTGGCGTTGATCAAATCACCTAATACCCTGGCCATTTCCGTAAATTCCACCGGATGGCCCGAAGCCTTTTGCAATAGTTTATTCAGTGTCCGGGATTTTTCCAATAAGTTTTTCATTCTTTTTGCCTCCTGCTGTTTTTCTGGCGTCAACCATTAAGGATCCCCCTCAGAACTCGCGAAATTCCATCAATTTATTATTTCGCGAGTCCTTGTCGGCCCGCGCCGGCGCGCATCGCCGCGAGGCATAACCGCAAAATGTTAGAATCGCGGCGCGACTGTCTGTGCAACAGTATAGGGGATAAATCTTTCTGGCGCAAGAGGGGAAATGCTGTTTTTTAAGTCTTCTGAAAATATTCTGAAAAGATCGCTGGAAAAATCCCTCTGAAATAATATTAAACTATGGCGCGGAAAAATCAATACAGATGTGCTTGACCTCGGTGTATTTCATCAGACCCTCAATACCGGCGGCCCGGTCGGTGCCGCTCAATTTGTACCCGCCTGTCTCAGCGTCAGGGAAAAGACGGTTGTAGCAGTTCACCCAGCAGCTGCCCGCCTTCATCTCGCGCGCCACGCGCATGGCTTTGTCTATGTCCTTGCTCCATACGCCCGAGGCCAGCCCGTAGGGGGTATTGTTAGCTAGCGCTATGGCCTCGTCTAAAGTCTCGAAGGTCTGAACCACCAGCACCGGACCGAAGATCTCATCTTGGGCGAGTCGGGAACCGGCCGGCGGATCGAGGAAGATGGTAGGCTCAATGAAATAACCTTTGTCCAGCCCGCTGGCCGTAACGCGGTTGCCGCCTGTGAGCAGCTTGGCATAGCTCTTGGCCTCGTTGATATAGCCCAGAACGCTCTCCAGCTGGGTCTGGTTTACCACTGGGCCAAGTTGGGTGTCCTCAGCCAATGAGTGCCCTATCCTCAAAGCTTCCACCAGCTTTATATAGGCGGGCAAGAAGGTCGGGGCCGCCTTTTTTTCCAGTATCAGGCGCGAGGCCACGGTACACAGCTGCCCCGCGTTGGAGAAGGACGCTCGTACAGCGTTGGCCATTACCTTGTCCATGTCCGCGTCGGCAAAAACAATGTTGCCCGCCTTGCCGCCCAGTTCCAGCGATACTTTTTTCATAGTATCGGCGGCCGTTCGCATTATGTGCTGGCCCACCGCCGTGCCACCAGTGAAGGTGATCATGTCCACGTCCTTGTGGTTGATCAGCGCTTCGCCCGCCTCGCTGCCGGCGCCGGTAAGCGCGTTGATGACGCCGGCCGGGAACATGCCGGTCTCATGCAGCAGCTCCAGCAATATCATGGCGCAGCCCGAGGTCTGGGCGGCGGGCTTTACCACCGTGGCGCAGCCTGCCGCCAGCGCGGGGGTCATGTCGCGCATGAACAGCGTGACTGGATAATTCCAGGGTAATATGGCGCCTACCACGCCAACCGGTTCCCTGGCCAAAATGGAAAAGGAGGTGGCGTCCACATTGGTGGCCCCGCCATAGAGTTTGCGGGCTGACGCGGCGCTGTACTCCAAGTAATTGATGGCGTTGCCCGTCTCGAAGCGCGCCTCGCTGATGGGTTTGCCCGCCTCGGCGGAGAGGATCCGCGCCACATCCTCGCCGCGCTCGCGCAGCTTTTGTGCCCAAGCGTACAGCGCGTTGGAGCGCGACCGCGGGTTATACGCCCAGTCGGCCCGCTCAAAGGCCGCCCGCGCCGCCCGCGCCGCCCTGTCCACATCGGCCGCCGAGGATTTGGGCGCTATTGAGACCACTTGCCCGTCGGACGGGCAGCGGGCCTCCATGATGGCGCCGTTGGCGGCGTCGCTCCATTCGCCGTTTATATAATTCCGGTATGTTCTGGTTTTTATTTCTATCTGTGTGTTTATTTCCATCTGCTTGTACCCTCCTGTCATATAGATGATTATGCCAGATGATTATGCCGGCGCTTGGCCCTGAATCAGGCCCAGCGCTTGTTCCCGCGCGCTTTCCGGCAGGCTCAGGCGTTGAGCGTCCCAACCGGCTGGCTTGGTGGCGTCTATACCCATCTTGGCCGCCATGCCGTCTTCCGAGGAGGGATCCAGCCGATTGCACAGTACCCTGGGCACGATGAATACGTCCCTGTCCGCCTGCGTACGGGTGGCCGTCGCCCACCACACCTCCTGCTCGTTGAATACGTTCACATCCTCGTTTACCGCTATGATCAGCTTCAGGTAAGGATCCAGCCCAAACAGCAGTAGCATCGCCTGCTTGGCCTGCCCATCCGCCTGGGGGCTCATGGACAGGTAGGCGTGGAAATGGCAGCCGTTTTTTGGCAGGCACAGCGCTTTCACCTCAGGAATCTCCTGTCGCAGCTTGTTTAACAGGATTATCTCCTTGGTGAGCTGGCTGAGCAGCAGGTGTTCCCAGGCGAAGCCTGGCACCAGGTCTTGCCAGATGGCGTCATTCCGGTAGGTGATGGCGTCAACCATAAACACATTACGGGTAGAGCGGCTGGTGCTGTAACCGGTGTACTCGCCAAAGGGGCCTTCGTCCTCGCGGGCGTTCGCCAATACGCGCCCCTCCAGCACATACTCCGCGAAGGCGGGTACCGGTATGCCAGCGCGGACGCTTTTGGCCACCTTGGGCACGGCGTTCATATATGCGCCTGCCCAGCTATAGTCGTCTTGGGGCGGCGGCACCTTGGACGCGCCCACAATGTAATAGGCCGGGTGGGCGCCGATGAATACGGCGATTTCAAGATCCTTGCCAGCCGCCTCGCTGGCGGCCATATAACGCCATAGATCGCCCCGGGAGTGCAGGCTGACGCCGATTTTGTTTTTGCCCTTGATCTGCATACGGTGAAAGCTGAAGTTGTGGCGCCCATTTTCAGGATCCCGCGCTATCACTACGCCCGAGGTGATGTAGGGGCCAGCGTCACCCGGAAAATGCCTGAAGACAGGCAAGGCGGACAGATCTACCAACGCGCCCTCGCGAACGTTCTGCTGGCAGGGTGGGTTTCTCACCATTTCAAGACCGCCGAATTCCAGCGCTTTCCGCTCCACATCCATGATGTTGTGGACGCGGCCTTTCAGTATATCGCGGTTGGCAAAGGTATTCGCCACCGTTTTGGCGCCGGTGTCCGGATCGGTGAGTTGCACTACGGGAAAGCTATCCCGCTTTTCCAGCTCATCGACGATCGCGCCGAGCAAAAAGTCCCGCCGCCTCACCGTATAGCGGATCAGCTGATCATCATCAAGGCTCGCCAAAAAGCCGCGGAGAGATTGCCCCTCGTCAGCGCGCGTCGCGGTAGCTGGTAAATCCGCCGTCATAGTATGCCGCCTCCTTGTCGTTGGGCATGTAGGTCGCCCGTATTTGATCGGCCCAAGTCAAAGCCTTGGCCAGGTTGTCGAAATGCCCCGCGGCCCGCGCGGCGCACAGCAACGCTCCGCATGCGCTGGCCTGCTTTTGGTAGGCCGCCTGCACCGGTCTGCGCAGTACCGAGGCCAGGATGGCCAAAAGGCGCCGGTTCTCGCTCATGCCGCCAAACACCTTCACCGCGGCGGCGGCTCTGCCGCCTATGCGCTCCAGCCGCTCCACCGCGAGGCGGGTCTCGTAGGCCAGCCCCTCGTATACCGACCGCAAAAAATGGCCACGGGTGTGAAAGCTGGCCAGGTTAGCGAAGCGTCCCCGTACCCCCGCCGAGGTGACCTGCCACAGCAGAGGCACGGCCAAAAGGCCCTCGGAGCCAGCGGGAACGCTCTGGGTCAGCGCGTCCAAGGCGTCCCACTCCCGCTGCCCGGACGGCATACGCCCCAGCAGCAAGGCGGAGAGCCAGTCCATAAACTGTCCGCCCGCCCCGGTACCGAACTCGGGCGCGTAGCCTCCCTCGGGCAGTATCTCCACCGTCACCAGGCACTCCGGATCGAACGCGGGGGCATCAGCTGTCATGCTGGCTACATAGGTGGTGCCCAGGTTGACGGCGATTTGGCCCCGCCCGGCCGCCCCGCAACCCAGCAACGCCGCTGGCTGGTCGCCGGGCGCGGCGACCAGGGCGGCGCCTCGCAGTGGCGGCAGTTCCGCCACCGTCGCCGCCGTCGCCTCACCTAAGCATCTGCCCGGCTCTACGCAGGGCAGCCCCGCGTTGGGCTGGTTCTCGCCCAGAGCCGGAAACAGTCCCCTGGCGGCCCGCCGGCCGTCAATGTCGTACAGGCCGCCGCGGGTGGCCGAGCCGGCCGACTGGACGAGTCGCCCACGCAGACGGCTGGCCAGATAGTCTTGGGGTGAGAGCCAAGCCGCTGCCCGAGCATAAAGCTCCGGCGCATTTTTGTGGCACCACAGCACTTTGGCCGCGCCGTTGAAAGATAGGAAGGGGCAACCTGTTTTCCGGTAATAGTCCGCCGCCGATATGCCATATTCCGACAATTCTCCCGCCCCGAGCGCGCGCCCGTCACTGTCGCACCTGGCGTTGGCCAGCGGTCGCATAGCCGCGTCCACAGGCAGCACTGTGCCCCGTTGGTGGGTGATGGCCAGCGCCTCGGCCGCGGCTCCCAAAGGCAGCGCCTCCCCCAGACGGGCGGTCGCCTCGCGAAAGGAGCGCCACAGCCGGTCTGGCTCCAACTCCTGTATGCCAGGCGCGGTTATACGCCGGTATTCACTTTTGGCGGCGGCCACAATCGCCCGTCGCCTTGTGTCGTAGGCCAGGGCGCGAATACCGTGGGTACCGGCGTCATAGCCAAAAATAAGGGACAAAATATCCACTTCCACTTCACTTGAGGTTGTTTCTCAGATCCGCGTCAGATCCAGCCCGAGCTTTAGGTTCTCGCCCTTGCCGTACAGGCTGATGACTTCCTCGATTTGGGAGAGAGGAAATTCCCGATTTCTTATAATGGTATGGTCAAGGATGCCTGAGGCCAGCATTCTCAGAGCCTTTTCGCCGTGCTCGCGGCCAAAGCCCACCGTGCCTGTCAGGGTAAGCATATTATAGTGAATAAGGTTCATGCTCACCCGCAAATCATCGGTATCCAGCGCCGCGGAGGCGAACAGGCTCACGGTGCCCTGCTTGGCGGTCATCTTCAGAGCTTGCAGCGTACACGGTAATTGGGCCCGCCCGCCGCTGGCGACAAACACCTTGCTGGCGCCAAGCCCGTCGGTCAGTTCCTTTACCCTGGCCACGGGGTCTTCCAGGGCGGCGTTGACGACCGCTTTCGCCCCCAGCCTTTTGGCTACATCCAGCCGCGTGTCGTCAATGTCCACGCAGATGATATCATCCGCGCCGTTGTAACGCGCGGCGGGCACATGCATCAGCCCCATGGGGCCCATGCCGATGATCACCACCCTGTCGTTTTTGCCGGTTCCCGCCGCGTCCACGCTATGCACCACGTCGCCTAGCGGCTCTACCAGGCTGGCCGCTTCCAGGGAAAGCCCCTCGGGTAGCGGTATCACGCAGCTGGCGGGCGCTTTCAGGTGGGTAGCGTAGCAACCGCCCACGCCTGTCGCGTGGTAGTATTTCACACAGTCGGTGAAGCTGCCCGCCGACGCGCCAATGCCCAGCAGATTAAGGCACATATTGGTTTTGCCTTGCCGGCAGTAGGCGCATTGGCCGCACGGGATCATGGGCTGCACGGCCACGGCGTCGCCCGGGCGCGCGCCGGTCACCTCACTGCCCACCCGCAACACCAGGCCGGCGGCCTCATGCCCCAACACATAGTCGCCGATGTTCCTTAGCGCGCTTGCCACGTCGGGTTTGTCGGCGTTATATTTCTTTATGTCAGTGGGGCATAAGGTCGCTTTTTTCAGTTCCAGCAGCACGTCACGCGGCCCCGGCTCGGGAAGCTGTATTGTTTCCACCCGTATCTTCTTAGGCGCGTAAAGCACTGCCGCCATAGCTTTCATTTTCTTGGACCTCCTGAAAATATTCCGACTTGGTATCCCGGTGTCAGTCGCACAGGGACAAAAAGGTATCCCGGTCGCCGGTGTAGGTAATAGCTTTTAATGCCCTCACCATCTTGGCGGGATCAGGGCTTTGCCACACATTGCGGCCAAACACCACGCCTCGGGCGCCGCACTTGGCCGCCGCCTCGATGGTGTAGGCCAGTTTTCCCGCCTCAGCCTTGCCGCCGCCCAGAATGGTGATGGGTACCGGGCAGTTGTCCACCACCTGCCGGAATTCCTCGGGAGCGCCCACAAAATCGCACTTTACCATGTCGGCGCCCAGCTCGGCGGCAATCCGCGCCATATCGGCATAAAGCGCGGCTTTCCCGCGCTCCTCGGCGGTGAGCTCGGCGCCCCAGGCGGTGGGCTCCACGATCAGTGGCATGTTCCAGCGGTCGCATTCCTCGGCCAACTCGGTGATATAGCGCATATTGCGGGTGTGCAGCTCCATGTCGCGCTTGCCGAACACCAGCAGCGCCTTGATGCCGTCGGCGCCCAGCCGAGCGCATTCCTCCACAGAGATGGATTGCTGAACATGCTCGATCTCGCCTTCCCGCTGGGGGACGCCGCCCGATACAATGAAGTCGGACGAGATGACCAGCGCGGGTTTGTTTTTGCCGCCGAACATCCAGTTGAAAACGCGCGCCATACCGCTTCCCAGCAGGATGGCGTCGGGGTTAGCGTCCACGATGACCCGCAATAGCCTTTCGGGATGGGCAAGACCAGGCTTTACACCACCTTGCCCGTGATCCATGGCTACCATCACGGTCTTGCCGCAGTTGTCGAACAAACGATTGAAGCGCAGTTCTTTATTCCAGTGTCGCATAAGCCAAATCTCCTGTCTGTATTTACGATTATATTTATGATTATATTTATGATTATATTTACGATTCGGACGCCAATCGGGCGCCAATCGGCGCGTCAACCGGGCGAGAAGCGGCGGGTCAGCCTTTCCAAAGCCACCTCCGCCTGGCGCCGCAATACAGCCGTATCCACCGCCACATGCTTTTTGTGACGGTATACGAAACGTCCATCCACCATGGTGTCGGTTACCATATGAGCGCCGCCCGAATAGACCAGCCCGGCCACACAGGGCTTTTGGGGAGCCGTTTGAGGCTGCTGCCAGTCCAGCGCGGCGAGATCCGCCTTTTTACCAACGGCAAGCGAGCCAATGTCCCCGTCCAGCCCCAACGCTTTGGCGCCGCCCAAGGTGGCGATCTCAAAGACCTGGGGAGCGGGCATGGCGGTAGGCTGGCCCAGGGCGCCCTTTTGCAGCAGCGAGGCAAACCGCATCTCGGTAAACATATCCAGCGTATTGTTGCAGGGCGGGCCGTCCGATCCAAGTGAGAGAGTGATCCCAGCGTCGGCCAGCTTTTCCAGTGGGGCAATACCTGACGCTAGTTTCAAATTAGCCAGCGGGCAGGAGACCACATTTACGCGGTGCTTACTCAGGATATGGATGTCCTCGTCGTCTACACAAACGCAGTGCGCCAAGAGCAGCCGCTCGTTCGCCAGCCCCAGCCGGCGCAGGTATTTTATCTCGGTTTGCCCGCGGCGCCGTTCCACCAAGCGGCTTTCGGGCCAGGTCTCGCAGGCGTGGGTGTGCACCAGCGCGCCGTATTCGTCCGAAAGCTTGCGCAGCTCCAGCAGCAGATCTTCCGAGGTGGTGAGGACGCCTCGGGGCATGAACGCGTAGGAGATGCGCCCCGCCGCGGCGCCGTGCCATTTTTTCAATAATCGCAGTGATTCGTCCAGGGTCTGACGCGTGGTCTCTATGAAACTGTCCGGGAGGCCGCCCAATTCGGGCGGTGTGTCGGTATGATCCATCATTACCTTGCCGAACACCGCTCTAAGGCCAAGCTCATCTATCGCCCGGGCCGCCGCGTCAGCGTACCGTACCGATTCCATGACGCAGGCGCAGGTCGCGCCGCCGGCCAGCAGCTCGGTGCCGGCCAGCAAAGCCGATAGGTAAACGCTTTCCTCGTCGTGGGCGGCCTCCAGGGGCCATACCCGGGTTCGCAGCCAGTCCAGCAAAGCCATGTCGTCGGCGGCCCCGCGCAGCAGAGCCTGGCAAAAATGCACATGTGCCTGTACAAAGCCAGGGATCACCAGCCGCCCCGACAGATCAACCGGGGCATATCCTGGCACGCTGTCCGCTAGGGTAAAGCCCGCGATTCGATCATCGTCTATCATGATGTTCTCGGCAGTGGGAGCGCCCCGCGCGTCGCGCAATACCAACGCGTTTTTTAAAAGCTGTCTCATTTGTCCCCCGATCCTTTTCATAAATCATTATAACGAATCATTACCATAAATCATTACCATAAATCCTTATCACAAAGTACTCGTCTTGCTTTTTTGCTTTTCCCGCCAGGAAGTGACGGCCAGCACGATGACGGTTACCACATACGGGATCATCAGCGCGAAATAGGAAGGTACCTCTACCAGTTGCAGCCGGTTGGACAGGCTCTCCACAAAGGCGAACAGTATAGCTGAAAAGAATACCCGCATGGGCTTGGCGCCGCCGAAGGCGATGGCCGCCATGGCGATAAAGCCGCGACCGGCCGACATGTTTTCCACATATTGCGTCAGGTAGCCGGTGGACAGGTAGGCCCCGCCCAAGCCGCACAACACGCCGTGTATGAGCACAGTGATATAGCGCGTTCGCGGCAGAGATATCCCTGAGGTGGACAAGGCCTGCGGATTTTCCCCGGCGGCTCGGATATAGTAGCCGAAACGCGCGTGATACAGCAGGAAGTGAATGGCGATCACCAGCGCCAGGCCGATCCATACCATGATCGACTGCCGGCTGAAAATGACGCCGACGACGGGGACGTTTTCCAAAAAGCCGAGCTCCAAAGTGGGGATACCCCGTATCCTGGGGTCGGTGAAAGAGCCCTTGACACCGAATATGGCGCGCAGCAGATAGGTGGTGACGCCCAGCCCCAGCATATTGACGGCCACGCCCGCCACGATCTCATGGGCGCGAAGCGAGATGACAAAGACACCGAAAAGCAGCGCCGCCAAGGTGGTAAACACCGCGCCACCAATCAGGCCAGCGATCCAGTTGCTGGTGTAATAGTTCACCACAAAACCGGAAAAGCAGCCGATCAGCATCAGGCCCTCAAGACCGATATTCTCAATGCCGGCTTGCTTGGTGAGCAAGCCGCCCAGCGCCGCCAATAGCAGCGGGATCATCACCCGCAGGGCGGCGGCGAACACTTCCGGCCCAAACAAGGTCTGTAAAAAAGAGATCTGCGAAAAAGACATCTCAGGCGCCTCCAGTCGCTTGTTTTTTCTCCCGCCGGTGGCGCAGCCTGGTCATAAATTCGGTAAAATACAGGGCGAGCGATACTTGCGCCGCCATGAAGAGAATGATAATCGCCTGAACGACCTTGCTAAGCTCGGATGGCACGCTGGTGGCCAGTTCCATGGACAGGCCGCCGCTGCGTAGCGCGCCAAACAGGATGGCCATGGGTATAACGCCGATAGCGCTGAATCCGGCCATGAGCGCGATCGTCAGGCCGTCGAAACCGTAGCCGGGCGAAATATTCTGCACAAAGCGGTACTGGATGCCCAGCACCAGCGTAGCGCCGCCGACGCCGGCGAGCCCGCCGCCCAGAAACATGCCTTGCAGCATACGGGCGCTCACGTCGATGCCGATGTATTTGGAGTAGACGCTATTTTGCCCCAACATGCGCATCTCGTAGCCCATGGTGGTGTAACGGAACATGAGGGCTACCAGGACGCAGGCCGCTATAGCCAGAATAAAGCCGATGTTGAAGCGGGAGCCGGAGTAGAGCAGCGGCAGCCGCGCGGCCTTTTGGATGTCCTCAGTCATGCCAAGCGGAGCGCCGGGCGCCTTAAACGGGTAGTTGACCAGATAGGAGGTGAGCAGGGTGGCCACATAGTTTAGCATCAGCGTCGTAACCACCTCGTTGGTGTCGGTCTTGATCTTCAGCGCGGCGGGTATTAGCCCATACAGGCCGCCGGCCGCGAAGGCGGCTAGCAGCGCCGCCGGTATAAGCGAAATGCCTGGCCAGGGCAGGTATACCCCCACCAGCGCCGCGGCTATGGCTCCCATGTACAGCTGGCCCTCCGCGCCGATGTTCGCCATACCGCTCTTGAAGGCCACCGCCACGCCCAGGCCTGTAAAAAGCAGCGGCGTAGCGCTGGACAGGGTGCCGGCCAGATTGGGCATGCCATTGAAGGAGCCCTCGATCAGCGCGCCGTAGGCCACCAGGGGGTTGTCGCCGTTGATCAGTATGATGATGGCGCCGATAATCAATGACGCTATAAGCGCGCACAATGATATGAGCGGCAATAATAACTTACGGGATATCTTCATGAGCGGCCTCACAACCCCCGCTGTCTTTGTTTGGCGCCGCGGTGGGGCGGGCGGCGTCCTCCGGCGTGGCGCTACACCTGTTTACGCCGGTCATATACAGGCCAATCTCTTGCTGGCTGAGGGAATCGGGCGTGAAAGAGCCTACGATTTCTCCGTCGAACAGCACCTGGATACGGTCACTCAGCGCGTACACCTCATCCAGATCGGTGGAGATGAGCAGGATGGCGCAGCCGGCGTTACGCGCGGCGGTCAGCTGCTCATGGATAAAATTAGTCGCGCCTATATCCACGCCCCGGGAGGGCTGCGCGACCACCAGTACTTTGTTGCCAAAACTCATCTCGCGCGCCACCACGATCTTTTGTTGATTGCCGCCTGAGAGGCTGCTTACCTCTATATCCAACCCGGCGGTTTTGATGTTGAACTTTCGTACCAAGTCCTCAGCCAGCCGCGAGGATTTCCTGTAGTCAAAAAACGGGCCTCTCTTGATCTCGGGGGAGCGCTGGCGTCCCGCTATAAGGTTGTCGTGTACTGAGCCGTCCAGATTGAGACCCGTTTTCATGCGATCCTCGGGGATGAAGGAGCAGCGCTCGCGGCGACCGCGCGCGTTTCGGCGCGCTATATCCTCGCCATCCACCAGCACTTGACCAGCCTCAATCCGCGCGAAGCCCATCAGAGCCTCCACCAGCTCGGTTTGCCCATTGCCCTCGACCCCGGCGACCGTCAATATCTCGCCTGCCATTACCTCCAGGGAGATACCTTTAAGCTTTACTATATTGAAGTTGTCGCGCACTTGCAGGCCGCGTATCAAGAAGGCTGTTTTGTCCTCCCGCCGGGGCTTCTTTTCCAGCGGCACAAAGTCCGCCTCCTTGCCCATCATAAGCCCGGCCAGGCGTCGCTCGTCGGTATCGCTGGTCTCCAGGGTACCCATTGTTATCCCGCGCCGCAGCACTGTGATATGATGGGATACCTCCATGACCTCTTTCAGCTTGTGGGTGATAAGCAGCACGGTTTTGCCTTGCCCGGACATACCCCGTAGCACCTTAAACAGATCTCGGCATTCCAGCGGTGTCAGCACCGCTGTAGGCTCATCCAGAATCAATATTTCGGCGCCTCGGGACAGCGCCTTCAAAATTTCTACCCGTTGCAAAAGCCCGACCGACAGGTCGCGTACTCTCTTTTCCGGCTCCACCACCAGACCGTATCTCTCCGATATTTCCCGGGTGTGCTCCAGCATCCGCTTTTTGTCCACCCGGCGCAGGCTTTTGATTGGCTCGTGCCCCAGGCAGATGTTTTCGGCCACCGTGAAGTTGGGCACCAGCTTGAAGTGTTGGTGCACCATGCCAATTCCCAGCGCGATGGCGGCCTTGGGAGAGGGGATCCTTACCGGCTGCCCATTAATGGCGACGCTGCCCGAGCTGGGCGTTATCATGCCGTACAGGATGTTTGTCAGAGTTGTTTTTCCGGCGCCGTTTTCCCCCACGATGGCGTGTATCTCTCCCTTTACCACCTTGAGGTTGATATCTTTATTGGCCTGTACCAGGCCATAGTTTTTGCAGACGTCGGTCATTTCCACCGCGTACTCAATATTTCGCATCGGGATGTCCCTCACTTCGCGGAAAAGGCACTATGTTTAGGATTGTCTAATTTGGGTCCCGGGCGTAGCCCGCTTTAGGATTTCGCGTCGATAGGCGCGATGGCGCCGCTCATGATACCCTCCTCGGCTTGGGTCATGGCGTCCAGCACATCCTCAGGCATTTTGGCTTGGAAATCGGGAGCGAAATACATGCCGGTCCAGCCCATAGCCAGACCCTCGTACTGTACCTTTTCCATAGTGCCGCCCTTCGCGAAGATGCCGATAGCGTCGTAGAATGACTTGGTCACGTTTTTCAACATGCTGCCCATCACGTTGTCCGGGGCCAGGGGACTCTTGTCGGTGTCGCAGCCGATGGTGTACAGGCCGCGTTCCCTGGCCGCCTCCGTCACGCCATTGCCGCTGCCGGAGGCCGCCTGATACACAATGTCGCAGCCCTGGTCAAACAAAGTGAGGGCCAGCTCCTTGCCCTTGGCAGGGTCGTTGTGGTCGCCCACGATCAGGCTCTTTACCTCAATGTCGGCATCGACGGACTTGGCGCCCTGCTCAAAGGCTTTCAGGAAGTTCTGGATGGTGGGGGTATCCACGGCCCCGACAAAGCCCAGCGTCTTCTGATCATTGATGCCTGGGAACCCGACGCGGGTGGTCATCATGCCGGCCATGACGCCGGCCACATAGGAGCCCTCATGCTCGCGGTAGGAGATAGAGTAGATATTGTCCTTCTCCACCGGGCAGATGCCGTCAGGATAAAAGAAGTATGTGTCGGGATACTCGTCCGCGATCTCCTCCAGATAGCTTTCGAACTGGTAGCCAGGATTAACGATGACCATGCCAAAGCCCTGGGCGCCCTTCAAAAGCAGATCATAGTACAGCGAGGGATCGTTTTTGCCCTCCAGCACCTCGTACTCAATCCCGAAATCAGCCTCAGCCTGCCTCAGGGCCTCGGCGCCCATGTCGAAGATGCCGTTGTCGCCCAAGCTGCCGGAACAGACCATGGCTACATTTTTCACGTTGCCACTCACTACCGCCGGCTCCGTCGGGGAAGCGACAGGGCCGGAGGTGTCCCCGGCTGGGTTGCCGGCCGGAGTAACCGAGCTGCCGCCGCCACAGGCGGTCAGCGCCAAAACCAGAGAGAGAGCCATTATTATCGCGATAAACTTTTTCATGTTTTCCCCCCCCTTTTTCCTCTTTTTTTCCTCAGTTCTTTCCTCAGTTCGGGTCAACTCAATATACCGATGTACCGATGCCGATGTACCGTCGCCAATGTCCCGATGCCGGTGTCCCGTCGCGCGCCTTTCATCCCCCCTGTTTCGCGGCGGTTGTTATCACCCTGATATTGTTTTCCTGAAAGTAATCAAGATATTCCTTGGAGGGTGTTTTGTCGGTAATCAGGATGTCAAACGCGCTCAGGGCCTCCGCCCTGAACAGCTTGGCCTCCCCAAACTTGGTATGGTCGGCGAGCAGCGCCTTTATCCGCGCCTGGCCTAGTATGGCGCGCTTGAGGGCCGCGGCGTCCTCCTTGAATTCGGTGACCCCCTCCGTCAATGAGATACCGGCCGCCCCAACAAACGCGTACTTGTAATTCAGGCTCTTGTAATGTTCCTCGGCGGCGGGCCCAAACAGCGTAAAGAGGGTTTTGTTCAGCTCACCGCCTGAAAGGCGAACCGTCGCCGCGCCCTGACTCGCCGCGATGGCGACATGTATGGACGAGGTGACGACGAAGATATTTTTTTTGGCGACGCACTTGGCCAGCTCACTGATGGTGGTGCCAGTGTCCAGCGCCACTGAGTCCCCGTCGTCTATCAGGCCGGCCGCTAAAGCCGCCATCCGGCGCTTGGCGTTGGGCATATTGGCGGCGCGCATGGGAATGGCCTGCTCCAAAATGAGTCCTTTGGCCTGGCTTACCCCGCCGAAAGAGCGTTGCACTATACCCTCTTTCTCCATTTTCAGCAAGTCGCGGCGCACCGTCATCTCGCTTACAGCCAGCAGGTCAGACAGATCCTTGACGGTTAATGAGGTTTTTTCTTCCAGTAGCGCGAGTATATTGTCTCTGCGTTGGTCATACATTGGGGGCCCTCCATATATGATCGTTTGAGTTTGTTACTTTATCTAATTAGAACATTTGCGACTATTTTACTATAGCGCGGCGCGAGAAGCTTGTCAAGGCTTTTTTGAAAATTTGCATAAATTTATTTTTGGCGCTGGATTGATCTCTTATTTTTGACCGTATTACAGGTTCCTCTATTCCGAATCAAAGCCCGATAATGTGTCCAACTACGGCGAAGCAGACTATCAGGTCACCGCTATTATCAAGACCTAAAAGCGCCTTGTCTCGTCCCTTATTTGGCCCGGGGATGGGCTAGGTGATAGATCTTTTTAAGCTTGGTGCGGGAGACGTGGGTGTAAATTTGGGTGGAGGAAATTCGCCGATGGCCCAATAGCTCCTGCACCGCCCGCAAATCGGCGCCATTATCCAAAAGGTGGGTGGCGAAGCTATGGCGAAAGCCGTGAGGGGAGAGGATTTCTTTGGCGCCGGTGCGCAGGCAATATTTGTGAACAATGTCCCGCACCGCCCGGTCGGTCAGCGGCCCGCCCCGTAAATTCAGATACAGGGCTTTGGTGTGGAACTGGCGGCGCTTTTCCCTGGTTTGCTCCTGGTAACGCCGCAGGCAGATCGCCGCGTGAGAGCCCAGGGGCGCCACCCGCTGCCGCCCGCCTTTACCCATGACCCTGACCCAACCAGCGGACAGGTCGATATCCTCTACCGTCAGGCCGACCAATTCCGAGACCCGCAGGCCGCTACCGTACAAGACCTCCATGATCGCCCGATCCCGCAGCCCCGCTTCCGTTTCCTCGTCCGGCGACTCGATCACCCGGGTGATTTCCTCAAAATCCAGATAATGGGGCAGTCGCCGGGGGGCTTTGCCCATGCTCAACCCCTGCAAAGGGTTTTGGGCCAGATGATTTTTGCGCAGCATGAATTTGTAAAAGCTTTTCATCGCCGCCAAATGGCGGTTGATGGTGGTGCGGGCCAGCCCCTTTTGATTCAGGTGGTAGAGGTAATGCCGCACCGCGGCCTCGTCGATTTTCTCAACGTCCAGCAACGCCGTTTCCTCGCCCCGGCTTTCCAGCCAGCCGAGAAAGCTATTCCAATCTTTGTTGTAGGATTGCAGCGTCAGGCCGGATAAATTTTTTTCGTCTTGCAGGTAAAAATAAAATTGATCCAGAGCTTGTGTCAACCTCACCCATATCGCCTCCGGCTCTTGCTTCTTCAACGGGATCCCATACTACTTACCCGGTTTGTGGCGGCGCCGCTTTCGACCTGCTCATCGGCTTTCTCAGTCGCTGCCCTGACGCAGATCCGGCTCGCCCGCGCGAAAATCCGCCAAAGCGGCTAAAGCCCTGGCCGCCAGCAGGGCGTTTTTGCTTTTCTTTTCCCTGGGTGGCGCCGCCAAGGCTGGCAGCAGGCCAAAGTTGATATTCATCGGCTGAAAGGAGGCCGGATTCGCCGCGATGAGATAATGGGACAGCCCGCCCAGCGCTGTGGTGGGCGGAAAGATCAGGCTCTCCCGCCCCTGCCAGGCCCGGTAGGCGTTGATGCCGGCGATCAGGCCGGAAGCGGCGGATTCCACGTAGCCTTCCACGCCGGTCATCTGCCCAGCCGGGAATACATTGGGCCAGGCCGCCAGCCTGCCGTCTCGCCGCAGGAGCCGGGGCGCGTTGAGGAAGGTGTTGCGATGCACCATGCCGTAACGGGCGAATTCCGCTTCGGCCAGGGCCGGGATCAGGCGGAATACCTGGTTTTGCGCTGGCCGGGTGAGCCTGGTCTGAAAGCCGACCATGTTTAGCAGCGTCCGGGCCCGGTCGTCCTGCCGCAGTTGGACGACGGCGTAGGGCCGCCGCCCGGTTTGGGGATCCGACAGGCCCACCGGCTTGAGCGGGCCAAACAGCAAGGTTTTGTATCCTCGGGCGGCCAATGCCTCAACCGGCATACAGCCCTCGAAGAATTTTTCCCGCTCAAAAGCCCGGGCCGGCGTCACCGGCGCCGCCGTCAGCGCCTGATAAAACAGGTCGTATTCCTCTTTGGTCATGGGACAGTTGAAATAGTCCGCTTCCCCTTTGTCGTAACGGGAGGCCCAAAAGCCTTTTGCCTCCGTCAGGGAGTCGGCGGTCACCAAGGGGGCGGCGGCGTCGTAAAAATACAAGGTGTCCCCGGCGCCCAAGCCCGCCTGGTCGGCCAGGGCAGCGGTCAGCGCCGGGCTGGTCAGCGGGCCGGTGGCCAAGACGGTGACGCCGGTCGCCGGCAAGGCCGTGATTTCCCGGCGGACGACTTCCACCAAAGGGCACGCCAGCAGGCGCTCAGTCACCAGCCGGGCAAAGCCCTGCCGATCTACGGCCAAAGCGCCGCCTGCCGGTACCCGGCAGGCATCGGCGCAGGCGATGATGAGGGAGTCTAGGCGGCGCATTTCTTCTTTCAGCAGGCCCACGGCGTTTTCCAGATTGTCGGCCCGCAGGGAGTTGCTGCAAACCAACTCGGCGAAATCGTCTGTCCGATGGGCCGGCGAGGGGACGAGAGGGCGCATTTCGTAAAGGGTGACGGGCGCGCCCCGGCGGGCCAGCTGCCAGGCGGCCTCGCTGCCGGCCAGGCCGGCGCCGATGACAGCGACCCGTCGCGTGTTGGTCGCGTCTGTCATCGCGGCGTTTCTTTCGCTTTGGCGGCGGCGGTCTTGGCGCCTGCCGCCTTGGCAGAGCCTGCCGCCTTG
>JAISDE010000080.1 GCA_031265035.1 Peptococcaceae bacterium
GTCCCTGAGCCGCATTTCCAGAGTTTTATCGTACAGTGTGCGGCGGGAGAAGCCGCACAGGGCGGCGGCCTCCACCGCGCTGATCTCGCCGTTGCGCCAGCGCCGGTAAATCTTCTCGAAATTTTCGGGAAAGGGCAGCGGCTCCTTACCAAAGACCATGCCCCGGGCCTTGGCGGCGGCGATGCCGTCGGCCTGGCGCTGCAGCAAATCATCCCGCTCCAGCTGGGCGGCGAAAGACAATACCTGCAACACCAGATCGCTGATGAAAGTGCCCAGCAGATCCTTACAATACGTTGTGTCCAGCAGCGGCATATCCAGCACCTTGATATCCGCCCCTTTATCCCTGGTAATAAAGCGCCACTGCTCAATGGTCTCGCCGTAGTTCCGACCCAGGCGGTCGATGGACTTGACATAGAGCAGATCCCCGCGGCGCAGGCGTTTCATCAATTTTTTGTAAGCGGGCCGCTCAAAATCTCTGCCTGATTGCTTATCCGCATATAAATTCCGCGCCGGTATCCCCAGTGGCTCCAGAGCGATGCGTTGCCGATCCTCATTTTGGTCCTGTGTCGATACTCGAATATAGCCGTAGATGTTCATCTGCATAGCAATCCTCCCATAATTTATCAATGGTGCTTACACATAGATTGTAAAGCCAGGAAGGGGCTTGGCATAGAACATAAATTTTTACTGTAGAGTAAGGTTTTTCTACAGAAATAGATAATTTTATTAATTTTGGTAAATAATGAGGCTCTAGCTGTTGATGCCCAGGTCGTTGTTTAGCAGGGAGGCCGGCTTGATGATCCCTTTGCCGTACTTGCCCTTGAGCCTGTCCACTGAGCGATCCAGGGCCTCCAGCCTGGGATCCCGGGCTGGATTGTCAAACAGGCTGACCAAGACGTTTTCGTCCTCGGCTACCAAATTGATGGCGGTCACCGTCAGTAGCCGGATCGGCTTGCCCTTTTCCCAGGAGCGAAAAATCAACTCCAGGGCGGCGTCGTAGATGTTTTTCCCGCTATTGCAGGGGCAGGGCAGCTTGACCTGCCGGTCAATGGTCTTAAAGGCAGGATCCTTGATGGTCACTTGCACGCCCAGGCATTTTTTCGCTTTTTTCCGCAGGCGGTAGGCCACCGATTCGGACAAGGCCCGCAGCCCTGTCCGGATATCCCTCTCGCTTATCAGATCCCGGCGAAAGGTTATGCCGTTGCCCACGGATTTGATGTCTTCCCGATCCCAGGCCGGCTGAACCGGCTCCCGCTCCAGGCCCCGGGCGTACAAAAAGAGCGACCGCCCATGCTTGCCCAGCCTGGAGACCAGCCGCGTCTCGTCCAGCTCGGCCAGCTGGCCGATGGTCGTGACACCCATATCCCGCAACGCTCCGGCCGTGGTTCGGCCCACATACATCAGATCGGTCACCGGCAGGGGATAAAGGATTTCCCGGTAGTTTTCCCGACTGATCACCGTAGTGGCGTCGGGTTTTTGATAGTCTGAGCCTAGCTTGGCGAAAACCTTGCAGAAGCTCACGCCCACGGAGACGGTCAGTCCCAGCTCTTGCCGGACGACCTGACGAATTTGATCGGCGATGTCCCGGCCGGAGCCAAACAAATGAGCGCTGCCGGTCACATCCAGATAGGACTCGTCCACCCCGGCCATTTCCACCAAATCCGTGAAACGGCCGTAGATCTCGTTGGCCTTGACGCAATATTCCCCATACAGATCATGATGAGGCGGCAACAGGATCAGGCCGGGGCATTTGCTCCTGGCCTCCCAGATTGGCTCGCCGGTCTTGACGCCCGCTTTTTTCGCCAGATCGTTTTTGGCCAGGATGACGCCTCGCCGGTTTTGGGGATCGCCGCAGACCGCCATGGGCTTGCCCGCTGTCTCCGGATGGAAGAGGGCCTCTACCGAGGCGTAAAAAGCGTTCATGTCAACGTGGAGAATCACCCGTTCTCCCATAAAGCTATCCTTTCCTCAGTTGTCCCGTCGCGGCTATAGGGAACTTCTAACGATTAGTCAGTTTTTAGAGACGCCCAGCGTCAGTAGCGCTAGCGCGGCGTCGACTGTCGCCGCGATGAAAGCCTCCGGGTCGACGCCGCCGGCGGGATAGGCGGTCGCCGCCAGACGCAGGGCGTCCTGGCCCAGCCCGTAGCCGATGCCCAGCCCGTCCGGCACCACCGGGCCGAAGGCGAAACAGGTGATGAAAGGCGCCGTGACGTTGCTGGTGGACATAGTGTCCCAGCGCAGCGCCCGATAGCCCGGCGCGTCGAAAACCGCCGGTCGGGGCCAGGCGGCCTCGCCGGGCCTAGACCTCTCATCCGGCTCATCCCGCCTGTCAGGCGCGTCGCGCTCATCCGGCTCAACCTGCCCGCCCGCCCCGCTTTGCCCGGGTCGGGCGTACATGTCATATATCGCTTTCAGGCCCGCCATATGGCGCTCCGGACCCAAGCCGCCCTGCCCGCGCCGGATCCCGGCCTGATGGGCTTTCACCGCCTGGCTGAAAAGCTCCCGCAAAGCGCTGTCCGCCGTTTTCCCCTCGGCCCAGGCCAAGACGAAGGCTTGGGATTCCTCGGTGCAGGGCCGGGCGCATTCCGTCCTGCCCTGATAAAAGCCGCGGGTGGAAATCGCCTCGTAGACGGAGCGAAAGGCGCCGGTCAAACGATAGTAGGCCATTTGGCAGGCGATTTGCAACACGCTGTCGGGGCTATGCCCCGTTTCTTTGAGGATATTCCTGGCGAGGGCGGGGATTGTCCGCTGGGCCACTGACAAGTCGGCTGTCAGCCGCAGAAAGTCCCGCCGAGCCGCCGCCAGATCAGCCGCCAAATCAGCCGGTATATCCCAGGCCAGGTGTTGGGGGGAGGGCGGGCGGCGGGTTGGCGTTGGCGCCGCCGCCTGGGCCACCGGCGTTGGCGCTGTTGCCGCCAGGGCCGCCGGCGCCGGTGCTGGCGCCGACTGGGCCGCCGGCGCTGGCGCCGCCGGCGTTGGCGCCGCCTGAGCCGCCGGCGCTGGCGTTGGCGCCGCCTGATCGGCTGCCGCCTGGCGGGCGAGGCGCAGGGCCTGGCCCGTCAGGTAGATCCAAATGCTGGCGTCGCAGCCGGAATGCTCAATATTTAACCCCAGCTCGCCATTGGGCAGCGCGATGATCTGCAATGAGCGCTCAAACCAGCGGTTGGCGGGATCGCCGCCCAATAAGGCGGCGGCGGGGCAGGCGCCACTGCTGGCGGAACAGGCCCCGCCGTCGCCGCCAGCCCCGTCAGCGTCAGCGTCTGCGCTGCCGCCCGTACCGCCAGCGCCAGCGCCCGCGGCGCCAGCTCCGTCAGCGCCAGCGGCGCCGTCCGCCGCCGGCTCGTCCAGGCAAATAACGAAGCAGGCCTGCTCAATGCAGTTCAAGTTGAGCCGGTTGAGGGGCCGCTCCAGCAGGCGCGACCGCAACGCGAAAGCCTGATCCCGGGGAGCGCAGGTCAGGGCGCCGACGGGTACCGCCCCCGCTCCCGGCGTTCTCGCCGGCCCCCGCTCAAATCCCGGCAATGCTTCCGTCAGATTCGTCTCCGCTCCGCATACCGCCCCCGCTCCCGGCGCTCCCGCCGGGCCGGCCAGGGCCGCCGCCTGCCGGCGAATCTCCGCCAGGGCCGCCGCCAAATCCTCGGCTGACAGCGGGTCTTCCTGCCCATAGGTCAAAGTCAGGCTGAACCAAAAACCCCGGCAGACCACCGCCGCCGTCGGCGGCGCCGCCAACGGCGCGAGCAAAAGCGTATCGCGAACCGGCCCGGCAATCCGGGTGTAGATCAGGGAACGCAAGGTATCCATGCTCAAGGGGCCGTCCTTGCCAGTCTCCGGCGGCAGCGTTTCCCGCCGCAGCGCCAAAATGGCCAGGGTCATGCCCCGGATCAGGGATAACAGCGGCGCGCCCGGCCATTGGCTGCCGTCCAGCTGAAAAATATAGTTCATGTTGATCGGCAGCCGATCCCGGAAGGTCAAATAAGAATCATCCCAAAAAGGCCGCAGCCAGCTGGAATTACCCGGCAGGCTCCCCCGCCGCTCCAGCAGCCGCTCCTGCAGTTGTTCGCCCAAACCGCCGCGGCCGGCGAAATCGTCTATCGCCTCGGCGGTCTGCCGGGCCGCCGCCTCGTCGGTCAGGGGTCGGATCGCTTTTTTCAGCAACTCACAGGTAGCGGCCAATTCCGGCAGCGGCAAGGCGGGCAATTGGTGATCAAAATCAAATACGCTCATACATCCCTCTTTCTATCTCTCTTTCTCTTTCTCTTTCTCTCTCTTCCTCTTTCTCTTGGTAAAGTTTTAGCTGACACACTACTAGGTATTACCGGGTACGGGATACGCCCTTCTCGCACTTGTTGCCCCAAGCGTCAAGCAATTCGCCGTTTTGATAAACCCGGATAATCTCGCAATGATTGGCGCAGCCGTCGCAATTCGTCCCTTTAGTCACAAATTCCATCTCGGCCAGCCCAAAGTCAAAGGGCCTTTCCGCGCCCTTGCGCCCGACGATCACCGCCACGCCAAAAGCGCCGGTCAGATGCCCGTTGGGATCCACGATCACCGGCAGGCCCGTGGCCGCCTCAAAAGCCTTGGTCACCCCCACATTTTTGCTGACGCCGCCCTGAAACACGATGGGGCCGACGATCTTTTTGCCCTTGCCCACGTTATTGAGGTAATTGGTCACTACCGCCTTGCACAAGCCGGCGATAATATCCTCCCTGCTGTGGCCGATTTGCGCCTTGTGCACCAGATCCGACTCGGCGAATACCGTGCAGCGGGCGGCGATGGGCGTGGGGTTTTGGGAGGTCAGGGCGATCCGGCCGAAATCCTCCACCGCCACACCCAGGCGCCTGGACTGGCTGGCCAGAAAAGAGCCGGTGCCGGCGGCGCAGAGGGTATTCATGGCGTAGTCCACCACCACGCCATTTTCCACCAGGATAATCTTGGAATCCTGACCGCCGATCTCAAAAATAGTCCGCACCTCGGGATAAAGGGTCGTGGTGCCCACGGCATGGGCGGTAATCTCGTTTTTTACCTCCGTCGCGCGGGTGATCACCCCAATCAGTCGCCGGGCGCTGCCGGTGGCGCCCACAGCAGTCACGGCGTAGGACGCCGGGTCAAACTTGCCTCGCAGCGACAGCAACAGCTTTTTTACCGCCTGAACGGGATTCCCCTCGGTCCAGAGATACTCGCTGGCCAATATCCTGTTTTGCCCGTCTATGATCACGCCCTTGGTGGAAATCGAGCCTATATCAATGCCCAAATAAGCCTTGTTCATCCGGTTGCCGCCGCTCCTTTTCGCATGGTCATCATGTCGTAAAACGCTTCCAGCCGGGTTTGGATGCCGGCGTCCGCGGTCTGGGAGTCAAAACTGAAATACAGGATGGGGATTTTATAATCGGCGCTGATATTTTGCAGCACCGGCATCGCGTCTGTTTCCGGCGTGCAGCCGAAGGATTTGATATGAATAATGCCGTCGTAGCCCTTTTTGGCGAAGCGCAAGGCCCGCTCGATGGTCGCCATGCTGGTGGCCCCCATATTGTATCTGGCGTAGCCCCGGATCCGGGCCTGGATCTCCTTTTTGGGATAATGAAACAGGCTGTTGGAGATATTCATCCAGCGCGCCACCACCGCCCCCATTTTGGCCATTTCCCGCTCGATATAATGGTTGCTGAAGGGATCCATGACGGAATAATACTCGCCCACCACACCTACCCGCAGCGGTCTTTTAGGCTTCAGCACGGGGATCGCCTTAAAACGTTTCATATAATTGCCAGCCAGATAACGCAGCTCCTTTTGGCTCTCAACCAAGGCGAGGCTGTTGAGGAAATCGGCCCGCAGCCGATCAAAGGCGCCTTCCTCCTGCTCAAAGCCAATATTGCGCCGGATATAATCGTCCGCCGCGTCCATGCTCTCCACCATGCGGATCGTCGTCAGCAAAGCGCCGGATACCTTGGGCAGGGACAGGTCGGGATTGATTTTTTTGAACTCCCGGTAAAACGTATAAGGCTTGGAGTAATTGGCCATGGCCAGATTGATAAAATCCACCTGATAGCCTAAATCCCGCAAAATCTGCTCGTGCAATTCCCCGTAAAAGCCCAGACGGCAGACGCCGCCGGTTTGCAGCAGCGTGTCCGCGCCCTTCTCGATAGCCTCGATATAACAGCCCAAATGGATTTTGAAAGGCGCGCAGACATAGTCCGGGCTGTACTTGCTCCCCAACTCCAGGGTGCGCTTGCTCATAGGCGGCGGCGTCACATAATCCATATCCAGGCCCTGCCGCATCAAATACTCGATGGGCACGCAATAATCACCGAAATGAGGGAAGGTTACTTTACGCTTTTTGGTCATAAGGACGCCTCTTTAGCGGTTTTTGCCGCTTGCCGGAAACCAATGATATCGATGAAGCTCTCCAGCCGGGTCTCTATGCCGGCGGCGCCTTCCTGGCTGTCTACCAGCAGGTTGAGCGTCGGCAGGCCGCTTACCCGGCGCAGCAGGATCTCGTTGGCCAGAGAGTCGGGCCCGCAGGGAAAGGCGCTCAACAGGATCAAGCCGTCTACCTTTTCCCGGCATTCCTGGACGGCGCCGGTCAATTCCCGGTTGAAAAGCCAGGGCATGGTGCTGGTCAGCTCCGCCGCCCGGCTCAGGGCTCGCTTCCGATCCACCCGGTCGGCGATAATCGGCGTGGCGCCCAGGGCTTTCAGGTAATGGAGGATGGGGCCGCCGATGAATTTATCGTAGACATTGTAGCTGTGGCCGACGATCAGGAGCTTGAGTCCCTCCGCTTCCTCCAGCCGCCGCTCTTGCTCCCGCGCCAGACTGTCCTGCTCCAGCTTTTCCGCCTGCTTGGCCAGCATATAAGCGTAAAAGGTCTGGAACCGCTTTTTGCCTAGCTTTTTCCGCATAAGCATGAAAGCGGACAACTCGTTCTCCGACTGCCGCCCGTCAATATTGCAATCCAGCAGCTTGATGCCCCTGTGCCGAAAGGTATTGGACACAATATCCGGCAGCGCCTCAAATTTGGTACACAAAATATTGTCCCGCTGCCCGAAATTGGAGACCCGGGGCACAAAAACCAGGTCACAGCGGCCCAGCAGGGACTCGACATGACCCAGATAGATTTTTGAGGACAAGCACGCCTCGTCAATGGCGCAGACCCCGCCCCGCTCCAATATAGCCTTGTCCGTCTCCCGGCTGACCACTACCTGAAGATTCAAATGCTCAAAAAATGTTTCCCAAAGGCAATGGTAACGATGGTACAAAAGCGCCCTGGGTATGCCGATGATCATTTTTGCCGTATCCATCTCACCGTTTGCCCTTGTCAAAGATTTCCCCCACCGCCCTGGGCGGGTGATTGTGCTTGGAGAAAAACACCAAAAGCAGCAAAGTCAGCACATAAGGCAGGATCAAGAGCAGATCCGTGTAATTGCTGGGCATCCCCAGAGCCAGGCAAAGCTGATAACCCGCGGATTTGGCGAAGCCAAAAAAGAGGCAAACAGCGAAGGTGGGGAGGATTTTCCAGTTGCCGAAAATCAGAGCCGCTATGGATAAATAGCCGTAGCCCATGTAAATATTGGGCGAGTAATTGGCGGAGATGGAATAGGCCAGAAAAATCCCGCCCAAGCCGGACAGGGCACCGCAGATCATAACGGCGCTCACCCTGACGCGGCCCACGTCGCCGCCGGCGGCGTCCAGGCTGTGGGGATTCTCCCCGCAGGCCCGTAGGC